>CAMBFX010000191.1 GCA_945865695.1 Chryseobacterium gleum
AAGTCTTACCTCTCAATTCTTCCCAAAATACTCTCCCAAAACTTTCGCTTTCGCTTCACCAATCAATTTCACAATTTCTTCCTGTGGAGCTTCCTTCAATCTTTTTACTGATTTAAATTTCTTCAATAATAATTCTGCTGTTTTCTCTCCAATTCCTTCCACATTGGTTAATTCAGTTCCTATTGCCGATTTACTTCTTCTTGCTCGATGATGAGTGATTCCAAAACGATGCGCTTCATCACGCATATGCTGAATTATTCTTAATGTTTCACTGCGTTTATCCAAATACATCGGAATAGTATCATCAGGATAATAAATTTCTTCTAATCGCTTTGCAATTCCAATCATCGCAATTCTTCCTCGCAAACCTAAAGCTTCTAAACTTTCTAATGCAGAACTCAATTGTCCTTTTCCTCCATCAATAACGATGAGCTGCGGTAATTCTTCTCCTTCATCCAATAATCGTTTATAGCGTCTATGAATAACTTCCTTCATGGTAGCAAAATCATCAGGACCTTCCACTGTTTTCACATTGAAATGACGATAATCTCTTTTGCTGGGTTTTGCATTTTTAAAAACCACACAAGCCGAAACAGGATGCGTTCCTTGAATATTTGAATTGTCAAAACACTCAATATGTCGCGGCCATTCACTCAAGCGCAAATCCGTTTTCATTTGCTCGAGAATTCTTTCTGTTGTTCTTTCTGGATTTTTAATGCTGTCTTGTTTATGTTTATCCAACATAAAATATTTTGCATTACGAGCTGATAGTTCCAATAATTGTGCTTTTTCTCCTCTCTGCGGAACAGTAAATTCTAATTTCTTATCTTCATAATCTACAATCGGAAAAGGAACAATAATCTCTTTGGATTCTGCTCCTTGACGTAATCGTAATTCTGTAATGGCAAATCTTAATAAATCTTCATCTGTTTCATCCAGATTTTTTTTCAACTCAAATGTTTGTCCGAAAATAATGGCTCCTTCAATAATTCTTAGATAATTTACATAACCAAATTTATCATCCGTTACCATCGAAAAAACATCCACATTCGAAATGGTTGAACTCACTACTTTCGATTTTGATTGGTAATTATCCAATAAATCAATTTTCTCTTTTAAAAATTGTGCTTGTTCAAATTCAAATTTTGCAGCATGATCTTTCATTCTATCTTTCAAATCACGAATCACAGAAGCAATATTTCCCTTGAGTAATTCTCGAATTTCTTTTATTTGAGAATCATATTCCTCCACCGATTGTTTTCCTTCGCAAGGCCCTAAACAATTTCCAATATGAAACTCCAAACAGACTTTGAATTTTTTCTTTTCAATATTTTCGGGATTGAGAGCGAGATTACACGTTCTTAATGGATAAATTGATTTAATCAAATCTAAAAGCGTGTACATCACTTTCGGATTGGCATAGGGTCCAAAATAATTAGAACCATTTCTTTTTACTTCTCGCGTTACTTCTACTCTCGGAAAATCTTCTTTTTGCAAAATAATCCAAGGATACGTTTTATCATCCTTGAGCGCAATATTAAATTTTGGTTGGTATTGTTTGATCAAACTGTTTTCTAACAGAAGTGCATCCAATTCAGAATCCACCACCATCAATTTGATGTCGTGAATACGTTTCACAAGCATTGTGGTCTTAGCGCGATCTTGTGTTTTATTGAAATAAGAGGAGACTCTTTTCTTCAAATTCTTCGCTTTCCCTACGTATAAAATCTTACCGTCTACGTCAAAATACTGATACACTCCGGGGTTTTCGGGTAAAGTTTTCAAGATATCAGAAATATTTTGTGGAGTTTCCAAAGGGCGTATTACTTTTAAATAAAATTAAATAATTATGCTCGAAAATTACAAAATAGATCACATACTTTTCTTGGATGTGGAAACTGTTCCGCAGGTCTATGATTTTAAAGATGTTCCCCAGCGTTCAAAATATCTTTTCAACGAAAAAGTGAAGAATCAGGTGAATGAAGAAGTCACAGTAGAACAGCTTTATCGCGAACGTGGAGGCATTTTAGCTGAGTTTGGAAAGATTATTTGCATCTCGGTTGGATATATTCAAAAGTTGGATGAAAATTATCAATTGCGATTAAAATCATTTTACGGAGATGATGAAAAAAAAATTCTAGAGGATTTTTCTGCGCTTCTGAATAAATCTTTCAAAAACGAAAAAGAAGATGTGTTATGTGCGCATAACGGAAAAGAATTTGATTTCCCTTATCTCTGTCGTAGAATGTTAGTGAACGGAATAAAAATTCCGAAAATTTTACAAATCATGGGGAAGAAACCTTGGGAAATAAATCATATTGATACTTTAGAATTTTGGAAATTCGGAGATTACAAACATTATACTTCCTTGGAATTACTTACCGAAATTTTCGGAATTCCCTCTCCGAAAGATGATATCAAAGGTTCGGACGTGGCTCGAGTATACTGGGAAGAAAATGATTTGAATCGTATTGCTAAATATTGTCAGAAAGATGTTTTGGCATTAGTGCAATTATTTTTAAGATTCAAAGGAGAAAGCATGTTAAAAGAAGATGATATGATTTTTGTGGATTAAACTTCATAAGAACAGTCTATCTGTAGAATTAAAACATTAATCCATTACTTCAAGCTCCGTAGGAGTGACCTGTTTGTAAAAATAAAAATATGATTAATTCCTTTGAGCTCCGTAGGAGTGACCTGTTTGTAAAAATAAAAATATGATTAATTCCTTTGAGCTCCGTAGGAGTGACCTGTTTGTAGTATTTATGCAACCATAAAGTTCCCTAGCCCCATCGGGGCGACCTGTTTGTTAATCCAAATCTTCAAATATGCCAAACACCTATTCCCAAATTTACATCCAAATCGTTTTCGTTGTAAAAGGTCGTGAAAACCTAATTCCCAAAAATCATCGTGAAGAACTACATAAATATATTACTGGAATTGTACAAAACCGTGATCAAAAATTGCTTTCTATTTTTTGCATGCCCGACCATTGTCATTTAATGATAGGAATGAAGCCTTCAATTAGTATTTCAGATTTAGTTCGAGATATCAAAGCAATATCATCTAAATTTATTAATGATTCTAAATGGATTAATGGAAAGTTTAATTGGCAAGAAGGATTTGGTGCTTTTTCATATTCCAAAAGTCAAATAAACTCTGTTTGTAATTACATTTTAAATCAGGAAGAACATCATAAGAAGAAATCTTTCAAAAATGAATATCTTGATTTACTCAAAGAGTTCGAGGTAGAATATGAGGAGAAATACCTTTTTGAATGGATAGAAGATTAACAGGTCGCTCCTACGGAGCTTTAGAAAACTACCCATCGATTTATTACAAACAGGTCGCTCCTAAGGAGCTAAATTTAGAACCAGAAAGACGAATAAATCTGATCCCAAAAAGTCTAAAAAATATAGATCGAACAATAGAAAAAAGAATTTAAATAATGTTAATTCTAAAAAAACAATTATTGCTAATTTTGGACTCGTAAAACAATTTCCCTTACATTTTCTATTGTCTAGTTTTTAAAACTCTTAACTTTCCCCTTCAAATAATTCACTATGCCTGAGAACAAATATCCCTTCATTTCCTATTCAAGAGAATTTACTTCACCTGAAGAAATGATTAAACGAAGTGAGAAATTTTATAATTTCATGGATTCACGTAGAACAGTTCGAGATTTCTCGGATAAATCTGTTCCAAAAGAAGTAATAGAAAATATTATTTTAACCGCATCAACTGCACCTTCAGGAGCGCATAAACAAACGTGTACATTTTGTGTTATTTCAAATAAAGAATTAAAATCCAAAATTCGAAAAATGGCAGAGGAAAAATAATATAAAAGCTACAATAGTCGAATACCCGAAGAATGGTTAAAAGATTTAGAGCCTCTTGGCACTGATTGGAACAAACCGTTTATTGATATTGCTCCTTGGATTATTATTGTTTTCAAAAAATCGTATGAAATTGTTGATGAAAAAAAGAAAAATAATTATTACGTCAATGAGTCTGTAGGATTAGCCGCAGGCTTTTTATTAGCTGCCATCCATCATGCAGGACTAGTGGCATTAACACATACTCCTAGTTCCATGAATTTTATTTCTGAAGCCTTAAATCGTCCCGAGAATGAAAAACCAATTTTATTAATTCCAGTTGGTTATCCTGCAGTAAACACCCTCGTTCCGAATCTAAAAAGAAAAAACTTAGAAGGTGTGGCGGTTTTTTATGATTAATAATAACCTCTGCGCTCTCCACGACTTTGCGTGATATTTTCTTCGCGTTTCCTTTGCGAACCCCACAATTCCACATGAAAAATTCTTCTTATTGTTACACTGCTCCAATCCTCTCCTTATCCTAGGGGAGGTGCCGATTCTTCGATGCGGAGAGGTTATACCAATTGTATTTAAATTTTAGTCCTAAATAAAATTTAAAATTACAATGGTTAATACAGATTGACATTTAGTTATGACTTAAATAATAAAAGAGGGTTGGACTATTTTAAATGTCACATCGGTATTAAAACTTCTCCACTGCCCCCAAACCAAAAAGCGCAAAATCATATTTAATCGGATCCTTCTTATCGAATTTTCTCAAAGATTTTGTAATTTCTTCCACTGCTTTCCAATCATTCTGTTCACGTTTCAATAAACCCAATTTCCTTCCCACATTTCCCGTGTGAACGTCCAATGGCAACATTAATTCAGGCGAAGAAATCGATTTCCAAATGCCAAAATCCACTTTTCGTTTATCCGAACGTACCATCCAACGCAAAAACATATTCAACCTTTTGGCAGAAGAATTCGAAGCCGGATCTGAAACATGTTTCATGGTTCTGCTTTCTGCAAAATGAGAGGTAAATTCGGTTCTGAAATTTATTATTCTTTCCTGCGCATTTTTTCCTTTAAAAGATTTTTCTAATCCGCCCTTTTCATAAATTTTCTTAAGAGATAAAATGAATTGTTGTAAATCCAAATTATTAAAAGTACGATGTACGAATTTTATTTTTTGGAGTTGTTTATTGTTTGCGCTCATCGTAAAATCATAGGGAGATTCACCCATAATTTCTACTAATTTATTCCCGTTAGTGATAATTGATTTTCTATTCCCCCAAGAAATAGTGGCTACAATAAAAGCAACAATTTCAATATCTTCTTTTCTTGAAAATTGATGCGGAATAGAAATGGGATCTAGTTCAATGAAATCTTTACGCTCGAATAATTTTGCTTTTTCTTCGAGGAAATCAAATAAATCCTCCTTTTTCATCAAGCAAGGATTTTACCATCCTGC
>CAMBFX010000192.1 GCA_945865695.1 Chryseobacterium gleum
AACTCATCCACCATACTCGATTTTCCCGAACCGCCTGTTCCCGTAATTCCCAATACAGGAACTTTTGAGTTGGCTGCTTTCTCTTTTATTTTTTCTAAATAAGGTTTTGCAGTTTCTGGAAAATTTTCGGCAGCAGAAATTAATCTCGCGATAGATTTTTTTTCTTTTGTATGAAGGTGTTTAATTTCATCAGTAAGTTTATCGCCTACGGGAAAATCGGATTGTTGCATCAAATCATTAATCATTCCCTGAAGTCCCATGGAGCGACCATCATCCGGATGATAAATTTTGGTGATTCCATAATTTTGTAATTCTTCAATTTCAGAAGGAAGAATAGTTCCTCCACCTCCACCAAAAATTTTGATATGTCCTGCTCCTTTTTCTTTGAGCAAATCATGCATGTATTTAAAATATTCGGTATGTCCGCCTTGATAACTCGTCATCGCTATCGCTTGTGCATCTTCTTCGATAGCACAATTCACCACTTCTTCCACACTTCGATCGTGCCCGAGATGAATTACTTCGGCACCGGTGCTTTGAATGATTCTTCGCATGATATTAATAGCAGCATCGTGTCCGTCAAAAAGGGAGGCGGCTGTTACTATACGTATTTTATTTTTCGGCTGATAGGGTTGTACTGGTTGCATAATGAAATCAATTGTGGCTCAAATTTACAATAATATGCCTAACAAAATACCCTTGATAATCTGAATTTTTAGGGGAGGTTCGATAAAAATCATTTTAGAATGAACCAAACACTTTTTTTGGATTGCAGACTTTCACTAAGCTTGAAGAGGTAAAAATGATTGAGTATTTCGATTGTAGTTGAGATAACCAGGGTGGTTGAGCTTGTCGAAACCACCGTTACCTTGCTTTCTTCTTCGCAACTTTCCACAATTCCTTATACAAATAAGTAATATCACTGTTTGGATATCTCGCAACATAAGGTGCTTGATATAATCCCATTTTTTCAATTTCCGATTTAAAAGGAATCACCACATTAATGGTTTCTTTATGGGCCATCACAAATTGTTCAATCGTTTCATTGTGCAATGATTTTCTCATTTCATACATAGAGAAAAATGGAAATATTTTTTTCTTATCTATTTTGGTCTCTTTACAAAAGTTAATTAATTGGTCGTAGGTAATAACCGAAAGCGTGGTTGGAATGATAGGTGCTAAAACGATATCGCTATTTCGCAAAATATTTTCAGAGTACAAACTTAAATTAGGCGGACAATCGAGAATTACATAATCATAATTCTTTCTTAAAGGTTTAAAAAAATTACTGAGCCAATTAGATGATCCTTTTTTCAAACTTGCTAGATAAGAATCCATTTTTCGATAATCTCCTGAGGCAGGTAAAATATCCAAATTCGCATATCCAGAATCATGAACGGCTTTGGATAAATCTACGGATCCAGAAATTAATTTTTTTACTTTATCTACTCTTTCTAATTGAAAATAAAAAGTACTAGCACCTTGTGGATCTAAATCAACCAATAAAACTTTATTTCCTTCTTTGGCAGCAGTGAAAGCTAAATTGACAGCAGTAGCCGTTTTACCAACTCCACCTTTAATATTGAAAAGCGCAATTATTTTCATAAAAATTAATTCTTCGGGGATAAATTTAGAATAATATCTGAAACACTCAAGAAAAGCTAGCGCACTAAGTTAACATGACCTATAATTTTCTTTCGAATAATGGCCATATCATCATAAACAATTCGGTAAACATAAGTATCCTGCGGACATTTTTTTCCTTCATTCGTGCCATCCCATCCTTTAGAAGGATCTTCTGTTTCGAAAAATAAATTTCCCCAGCGATCAAAAATTTGTAAATGATAATAGGCTACATCATAAGCATGAACAAAGAAAACTTCGTTCAAACCATCTCCATTCGGTGTAAATGTATTGGGCGCGAAAATCGTTGTTTCGGGATTCACATAAACCAACGTTTCTGCTGTATCTGTGCAACCAAATTCATTGATGGCAATTTGTGTAGCCGTATGCCATCCCGAATAAATATAAGCATGCGGAATTCCTGTTGAATCTGTCACTGAAGTTCCATCATCAAAGAAAATAGTTTGTGAATTATTTCCGGTTGCTCCATCATAATAAATGAAAAATGGTGTGTAGGCAGATTGTTCAGTAATATCCGATGTAATATTGGCAACAGGAGAAGGATTGACCGTAATTAAATTATCAAAAATTATGGTCGTATCGAAGGTGCAAATGGAATCCACTCGCACGGTCAATGAAACTACATATTGTCCCACTTCATCATATAGATGTGTTGGGCTTTGTTCGAATGAAAAATTTCCATCACCAAAATCCCAAATGTAATAAGTGGGTTCCCAACTGATAGTACTATCTGTGAAAAAAGCACTATAAGGATTACATCCTTCCATGGGAGGAAGAAAATAGACAATTTGTGGAAGTGGATAAACATGAATGGAATCAGAGTAGCTTGCACTACATCCAAATTCTTGAACATTCACTGTTGCTAAAAAATGTCCTTCCATGCTATAGTTAACATCATTTACCATTTCTGTATTGGCAACATTTGGATTGGCTGCTGCAGAAAAATTCCAATTAATAATTGCACTATTGGTAAAATTACCATCCACATCAAAATCGAAAGAATTATTGGTGATACATTGTGCATTTTGTGGGGCGAAAAACGGATCTAAAGGAGCATGAACGGTATAAATGGAAAATACGGTATCCGCACAGCTATAACCTGGATTAGCAATTAAAGTAATGGTATAAGTTCCCGTATCAGCATAAACATAAGTTGGCTCAATAATATCGGAAGTATCATTGGTAATTGTTGTTACTCCAAAATCCCAATGGTAGTAAATGGCATTCATACTATTATTTTCAAAACTTATTGAATTTCCTTGACAAAATTCTACTTGATCGGCAATGGCAGAAACCACTATCGAAGGACAATTCGTTACTGTAGTTTGAAAATCGCGATAGGTTTGAGAGATTAAAACATTATTACGAAATTCTTTTACTGTTACTCCATACACATGCAATCCATTGGTGGTTGGTGAACCCGTCATTAAACCCGTAGTTGAATTTATATTGAATGCAGGCGCTCCTTGAATTTGTGTATTTACATTGTAACCCGCTTGCCAAATAATAGTAGTGTAGGGCGGAGGCAACGGAGGATTAGGAAGCGGGGCAATGGGATCTGCTCCGTGAAAAGGAGTATAAAATTCATAGACTAAAACATCTCCATCAGCATCGGTGGCCGAATGATCAAAAACAAAATTGGATCCATTACAAATTACTAATGGCGGAAGATTACTAAATCGCGGACTATTATTATTGGCCGCTAAACTTGTTGCAGGCATGTGAATATAATAAGTAGCCCCGTAATCGAATGAATTGACGATATTGATAATGGAAGGATTTCTACAGCAACGTTGATAGACGATATCATACCCAACAGCAGAAGGCGGAAGATTTACATCTTGCACATAAGTGGCTTGTTCCACACAAATATTGGCAGGAACTTGTAGGCATGGATCATTGATTAAAGGCGGAACATTAATCATTGATTGTATAGGCACACTAAGATTCTGAATTAAAATTCCATTTTGATAAATCCCTATGGGCGCTGGATCGTCAAATTGAGTGTTATTGGTATTGTTAGAACTGCAATCACGGTAAACTTTTAAAGTGATACGATAGATATCATTACCGAGGTAATCATAATAGATTTCTCCGCCCACAATATGCGTTGCCTTTGAAGAAAACAAAGTAGAGAGAAAAATAACTAAAACGATGACCGCCTTTTGCATAATGTAAAACTAAGACTAATATACAGCAAGAAAGTTGCCTCGGGTTAAGAAATTTTTGTGTGAGGTGGGTTTTATTGGAGGAAAGGAAATCAATTTGCTAATTATGGTATCAATGTGTTCTATCATACACCACAATACTATCCAATAACCTCGAATAAGTCATTACTTCAGATCCGCCATTGGCTAAAAGCGAAAATTCGAAACAGATAGCCGTAGTATCATTATCAATTTCGTTCCAAACTTTTAAATCACCATTAAAATCATCGCTATTGGGGTCGTTGATGGTATAGGGCGGAGTAGAGAAATTTTTCACTGAAAAAAACATGCTCATTTTTTGAATTATATATTCCACTTGTTCTTCTTCGGTATCGGTTTCATCATCGGCACCGGTGAGTAATATTTTTCCACTGATGTTTTTTCTGGCAAAAAGTGTATCCCTATTTTTATCTAGAATGACGAAGGAAAGTTTAGAATCTTCAAACGTTTCACCATTCAAATCCAACACAAATATTTCTAAATCTTCATCCGGAACAAATTGACGTTTGATGGAAATTCGATTATTCACAGCTTTTGGTAACGGTTTGATAGCTTTTTCAGTTTGAATATTATTTTCTTTGGCTTTAGATATACCATTATCCTCATTTCCTCCACAGGAAATTAAAAAGATGAGCATTGTCATATATCCAATAACTTTTATCATAATCACAAACATATAGAAAAATTCGTCATTTCCACTAAACCCAACACCATTAAAAAACGGATAATAGCCCCAAACGGGCACTTAATAAACTTAAAGCCGCACTTATTTTATACCTTAATTATTTGTAATTTAATCTCCGTAACCTTGCTTTACTAAAAACCTAGCCATGCGTAAATTCCTATTTCTTGCTGTAATTGCCCTTTTAACGGGTTCAACCTTCTTTTTGATGCCTTCTTGTAGTAATACGGTTCAAAAGAAAATTAAAATCAATTCTGAGTTCGCCACCTATATCTCGGCGTATACTTCTGGAAACATTTCTAATAAAGGAACCATTCGTGTGGTTTTGGCCACAGATTATGAAGGAACCATTGATTTGAATCAAGCCTCTAATTTGAATGTATTTTCGTTTTCACCCGCTATTGAAGGTGAAACCTGGTGGATCGATCAACGAACCATCGAGTTTCGACCAAAAAATAATTTACCCAATGGTGTAGGTTATGAAGCCGAATTTGATTTATCAGCTCTATTAGATGTTCCCGAAGAATTTACTGGTTTTTCATTCGAGTTCAAAACTCGCCAACAACATTTAACTATTTCGCATGATGGTTTGGAGACGGTGGATTTTGATAATCTCAAGAAACAAAGATTAAGTGGAAATATTGTATTGAATGATTTTTCTGATTCATCTAAAGTGAGAAAAACACTAAAAGCTTTTCAAGATGGAAAGGAATTATCCATTGCTTGGAATCATGCAGATGG
>CAMBFX010000193.1 GCA_945865695.1 Chryseobacterium gleum
AAAGTGAAATAGTTTTGCTGAAACATCAAATTATACCTCAATGTTTCTTCGATTAGTACTTCATGTTTAGTCGGTTTTAAGGCATTGAAGTTTACTCCCCATTCAAAAAAAGTCATCATTTTATAATTATCTCCCACATCATGATGTAATCCTAAATTAAACTGAAAACGTTGCTCGGCTCCAATAATTTGTTCTGTAAAAATCAATGGATCCCCCGAAAGATTAGATGGATCTTCTGCCTCTAGTGTAAATGCCTCGTTGATTTTCAAGCTTACATAATCGGCACCTAAGGTTAGTGCAGTGTATTCACTTACCCACCAACCAGCTTCCACTCCTAAATTAACACCGATTCTATATCTCGGTGCAGCTGGATATTCGCCCATAATGAACGGATACTGTATTTTATCAAAAATCTGGCTATAAATCTGAGGAATTTGTAAAAGCCTTGCAATATCGTTCTCCCCATAACCGTCATAATAATATGAAGTCTTTTTGGATGCATGAAAACCACCACCCGTTACAGCAATATAAACTTGATGGGCATCATTTCCTGAATCACCATTATCTTCTTGAGCATGGAGAAAAGGACAGATTAAAATAAAATTTAAAACAATTAACTTTTTTAAGCATTTCATGGCGCTAAGTTTCAAAAAATCTCTCTATATTAACCAAAAAATTTAAAATTATGGGTCTTTGGGATAAATTTAAAAGTGAACTGATAGACATTGTCGAGTTTCTCGACAGCTCAGACAACACTATCTCTTATCGTTTCGAAAGAAAAGATAATGAAATCAAAAACGGAGCAAAAATGACGGTTCGCCCGGGTCAAATGGCTGTTTTTGTGAATGAAGGAAAATATGCAGATGTTTTCCGTGAGGGAATGTATGCATTAGCAACGCAAAACTTACCGATACTTTCTACCTTAAAAGGATGGAAATATGGATTTGATAGTCCTTTTAAAGCGGAAGTATATTTTATTTCTACCAAACATTTTAACGACCAACAATGGGGAACCATGTCGCCAGTAAGTTTGGATGACCCTCGTTATGGTATGATTGAAGTTAAAGCCTTTGGGACTTATGGCTTTCAAGTAGTAGATCCGATTAAATTCCATGAGAAATTAGTAGCTACAGATGATCATTATACAACCGAAGAGTTAAAGAAAAACATGATGGGCGCAATGGGCGGATACATCATGAGTGTAATGGGTGAATTGGAATTAACCTATGATACTTTTGCTAAAAAGAACCAAGAAACTTCTGAGAAAATATTAAATCTTTTGAAGAAGAAATATGAGCCATATGGTTTAAATATGCTCGAGTTTAATATTATGGGAATGAATCTTACGGATCAGTTCAAGAAAGAAATTGCAGAACTATCTCGTTTGGATAAAATCAACATGCAGAAATTGGCTCAATACAAAACAGCTCAAGCTATCGAAAAATCAGCAGAAAATCCGAATGGAGGAGCTGGTATGGGAATGGGCTTTGGAATGGGAATGGGAATGGGAAATATGATGGCAAACACAATGGGCCAAATGAACCAACCTCAACAGCAGCAACAAAATAATATGGGCGGAGGCGCACCTCCACCACTTCCAGGAGTTGTAAAATTCTTTGTAGCAATTAATGGAGCTCAACATGGTCCTTATGAAATGGGACAAATGCAACAAATGGCGCAAGGCGGACAATTAACCAAAGAAATGATGGTTTGGAAAGAAGGTATGCCAGCATGGACACAAGCAGGAACAACTCCTGAATTAAGTTCATTCTTTGCGAGCACACCACCTCCACTTCCTCCTCCAATGTAGAATTAAATATTTTATTATATTTACAGAGAGTTCAATATTCATTTATTGGACTCTTTTTTTTATAATTATTCATTTAAAGAAAATATTATGCACGAAGAAGCAAACACAACAGCCTCCGATCAACAAATATTAAAATGTTCTAATTGTGGGGCCAACATGAAATTTGCACCTGGTAAATTAGCTATGAAATGTGAAGCTTGTGGAACTGAAAATACAATTCAAACAAAAGATGAAAGTATTATTGAATTAGATTTCCATGAATACATCAAAAAAGCTGTTCCAAAAGAAGATCATCAAGAAGTTACTTTAATTACTTGTGATAGTTGTGGTGCTAGTACTCGCTTTGATCCAAATGTTGTTTCTTCTGAATGTGGATTTTGTACATCTCCATTAGTTGCTAAAAACGCAAGTAAATGTGATGTTCTTCGTCCGAAAAGTTTATTGCCATTCGGGATTGATCAAAACAAGGGTTTTGATGAATTCAAAAAATGGATTCATGGAAGATGGTTTGCTCCAAATGATTTGAAACGGTATGCAACACGCCCAGAAAAACTATCGGGTATGTATTTGCCTTATTGGACATACGATGCGGACACTAAAAGTTTTTATACAGGGCAAAGAGGAATAAGACGAACAGAAAGTTATACAACTGTTGAGAATGGAAAAACGGTAACAAAAACTAGAACAGTTACTGATTGGTATTTTGCTTCAGGAACAGTGCGCGAAAATTTTGATGATGTATTAATAGTTGCGAGTAAATCTTTACCAAAAAAATATGTGGATGCTTTGGAGCCTTGGGATTTGAAGAATCTCGTTCCTTTTGATGAACAATTTCTAAGTGGATTTAAAGCTGAAAGCTATCAAGTAAATTTAGAAGGTGGTTTTGAAGAATCGAAAAAAATAATGGATGTAAAAATTAGAGTTACTGTTAAAAAAGACATTGGTGGAGATGAGCAACGAATCACTACACTTTCAACTCAACATAATAATGTGACATTTAAACATATTTTACTTCCTGTTTGGTTAAGTGCATTTAAGTATAACGACAAAGTTTATCGTTTTATGATCAATGGACGAACTGGAGAAGTACAAGGAGAAAGACCTTATAGTTTCTGGAAAATATTTTTCTTCGTTTTATTATGTTTAGGTGTTGTTACAGCAATTGTAATTGCAATTATAATGGCACAAAAATGATTTTGAGAATTGTAAAAATGAAGTTTAGACCTGAATGTCGGGAAGAGTTTCTGGAATTATTCAATAAATATCATTCACAGATAAATGGTTTTAAAAACTGTTTAGGCGTTGAATTATTGAATGAAATTAATCAACCTGAAATCTTTTTTACCTATAGTAAATGGGAAAGTGAAACCGATTTGAATAATTATCGTGATTCGGAATTATTCAAAATGGTTTGGTCGCAAACAAAGGCTCTTTTTGCCGAAAAGGCAGAAGCTTGGAGTGTGAACAAATTAAAATAGAGTTTTTCCATTCATGTTTTAATTTTCACCATTCATCTAAAAATATCCGCAGTATTTTTTATACTTCAGAAACATTCCTTATTCTTGCAATCCAAATCTAAAAATGATGAAACTTAAATTATTGTATTTATTACCACTTGCTTTATTGGCTTTCGGAGCAAAATCTATAGAAAAATCAAAAGACGAAAAATCTGAAACTAAAAAAGAAAAAGTAGAAGAGAAAGATTTCGTTTATCAAACTGAACAATTCGGAGATTTAAGAATTCTTCGATACAAAATTGCTGGTTTTGATGAGCTGACTGCAAAACAAAAAGAATTGCTTTATTATTTATATGAAGCAGCACATTCTGGAAGAGATATCATCTGGGATCAAAACTGTAAATATAATCTTACTGTAAGAAAAACTTTAGAAAATATCGTTACGACTTATTCGGGTGAGAAAAGTGGAGGAAACTGGGATAAATTCATGGAGTATACCAAACGAATTTGGTTTAGTAATGGGATCCATCATCATTATAATTCAGATAAAATTCTACCTGAATGCAATGCGGATTACTTAAAAGAATTAATTTCCAAATCCACTTCAAACGGATTTCCATTAGAAGAAGGTGAAGATATTGCTTTGTTTACAGAAAGAATTTCTTCAATGATTTCAGATCCAAAAATTGCTTCCAAGAAAGTAAATCTAGATCCTAATTCCGATATGATTCAAACTTCCGCAACTAATTTCTATGAAGGAGTAACTCAAAAAGAAGTTTCTGATTTTTATGCGTCCATGGCTGATAAGAAAAATGAAACTCCAGTGATGCATGGTTTGAATTCAAAATTAGTAGAGGAAGATGGTAAATTAGTAGAAAAAGTTTGGAAAGTAGGCGGAATGTATTCTTCTGCCATTGAGAAAATCGTTTATTGGTTAGAGAAAGCAGAAAAAGTAGCAGAAAACGATTTGCAACGTGATGCCCTAAAAAAACTAATCAAATATTATAAATCTGGTGACCTAAAAGATTTTGATGAATATTGTATTGCTTGGGTAAAAGATACTGAATCTGCTATTGATGTGGTAAATGGTTTTATTGAAGTGTATGGTGATCCACTTGGATTTAAAGGTTCATTTGAATCGGTAGTGAGCGTTCGCGATCCAGAAGCTTCTAAAAGAATTAAAACTATTGGAAAAAATGCACAATGGTTTGAAGATAATTCTCCATTAATGGAACAACATAAAAAGAAAAATGTTAAAGGAATTTCAGCAAAAGTAATTAATGTGGTTGCTGAAGCGGGAGATGCTGCTCCTTCTACTCCAATTGGAATAAATCTTCCCAATTCAAATTGGATTCGTGAAGTACATGGATCAAAATCGGTGAACTTAGGTAACATTGTTGAATCGTATGAAATGAGTGCCGGCGCAGGAACCGTAAATGAATTTTACATCAATGAAGAAACAAAATCACGTATAAAAGAATGTGGTGGATTAGCAGATAAATTACACACGGATATGCATGAAGTAATTGGACATGCGAGTGGACAAATGAATCCAGGAATTGGACAACCAAGCGAAACTCTAAAAAATTATGCAAATGCTTTAGAAGAGGCAAGAGCTGATTTAGTGGCTTTGTATTATTTATTAGATCCGAAATTAATTGAATTGGGAGTAATGCCTTCTTTGGATTATGGAAAAGCGCATTTCGATGCTTATATCACTAAAGGATTGATGATTCAATTAGCGAGAGTGAAATTGGGTTCTGAATTGGAAGAAGCACATATGAGAAACCGACAATTAGTAGCTTTATGGGCTTATGAAAAAGGAAAGAAAGAAAACGTAATTGAAAGAAAAAAAGAAAATGGTAAAACATATTTCGTAGTAAATGATTATGAAAAGCTTCGAGTTTTATTTGGCGAATTATTGAAAGAAATTCAAAGAATTAAATCAGAAGGTGATTATAATGCTGGAAAAAATTTGATTGAAACTTA
>CAMBFX010000194.1 GCA_945865695.1 Chryseobacterium gleum
TTTATGCCCTCATTTGACATCGTTTCCAAGGCCGACCTCCAAACCATCGACAATTCGATCAACTCGGCCATCCGCGAACTGGCGACCCGCTGGGACCTGAAAGCCGGAAAATGCACTATTGAACTGGATAAGAAACTCATGCAAGTAAATCTTCATGCGGGTAACGACATGGAAATGGACACTCTCGAAAAAATATTGATTGGTCGTTTTGTGAAGCAAAATCTTGATCCAAAAGCACTTGACTTTCAAAAGGACCGCTTCGCCTCGGGCAATACTTTGCGTAAAGACGTGAAAATCAGACAAGGGATCGATAAAGAGAATGCCAAGAAAATTGTCAAAGCCATTAAAGACTCCGGATTAAAGGTGCAACCTGCCATCATGGATGACATCATTCGTGTCACGGCAAAGAAGATTGATGATTTACAAGAAGTGATTGCACTTTGCGGCAGTGGAGGATTTGAAGTGCCTTTACAATATATCAATATGAAGAGTTAATTACTCCTTCACTATTTTCCCTGTATAATTCTTCTCTCCAATAATTCTAAACAAGTAAACTCCATTTTCATAATTAGATAAATTAATTGAGGAAATGATTATATTAGGTTAAAAAATAACTTAATAAAGTTAAAACATCACTTAAAAATGACTAAATTATTACCAATTAATTCTTCTGTCAGTATAAAAATTAATCTGGACAATAAAATGACTATACAGTCCTCCCCCTGCCCCCTCCAGAGGGAATATTAGTCCTCCTAACGAAAATTAGCGATAATTAATTGGTATTTTCTTTCTTGAACTTTGAACGTTAAACTTTAAACTTTTCTCTTCAAAACAACCAATCCACCACCCCGCTCACAGTAAAAACATACAAACAAATTCTAATTGTCTCCCCAATAGTTAATGCAATCAAAAATTTACCAATGGGAATTCGCATTACTCCGCAAGCATAACACATAAAATCGGTAGAAACCAATGGAAGGAAACTCCATCCTGAGATGATAAAAAAACCATATTTATTTAGCTTCTCCTGAATGAAAATATATTGTTTGGCGTATTTGCGATGTAGGAATTCTTCGATGTTCAGGAAGCGAGAAAAATAGTAAATCAATGTGGCGGTTAAAATAATAGCCGACATAGTGAGAATTATTAAAGAAAAAGGATCATCTCCTAAAACTAAAGCTCCTGCTAAAACAAAGGGAGAATTGGGAATAATAAAAAATCCCAAGACAATTATCAGTAAAAAATAAATAACAGAAGAAGAAAATCTATTTTCTCGAATTTTCTCCGCCAGGAATTCCGGATGAAGAAATTCCGGACGAAGAATTATAAATATTACTAATGAAATTAATGCAAGTATCCAGAAAAAAATAATTCCGATACGCATCTAATTTCTATTTTTCTTTTTTCAAATTTTGAACTTCAGGATCCATCAATTTATTAATGGCCATCATTTGGTTCATGGATTTTTGCATTCCATCTGCGCTTCCGTCTAAGAAAATTACATTTCCCTTAGAGTTCTCTGAAAAATGTTTGATTCCTTCTACCCACATCGAGAATAAAATCACCGAGGTATCCATGTTCGCTAATTGCATTTCTTTTGCTGCTTGTGTCATACCCTTGGCCACCTCTTCACGGAATAATGCAACTCCTTGTCCGCGTAATCTGGCAGCTTCTCTCTCTGCTTCTGCCGAAATTTTCACTGCGTTTCCTTCTGCTTCTGCGGCTTTGGTTTTGGTAATTAATAAAGCTTGTCCTTCGTTTTCTGCAGCAGCTTTCAAGTTATTCGAAGAAACTACTTGTGCCATCGAACGCATAATGACTTCGTCAAAAGTAATGTCGTTCAATTGAAGATCTAACAAATGATATCCCCAAGCTTCGAGTTTCGTATCTAAATCTTCTTTTACGAAATGAACAATCTCATTTCTCAAGGATAAAACTTCTGCTTGTTTTTTAGAAGCTACATAACCACGAATCGTTCCTTCAACAGTACGAATCAACGCTTGCATCAAATTACGTTCGTCAATAAATTTAAAAGCAACATTCTTGATGGTTTCTTCTTTCTGATCGATAACAGAAAAAAGCAACATCGCTTTGAAATAAACATTCGCCTGATCTTGTGTAGTAGCTTGGAATTCTAATTCGACTGAACGATTCTGAATAGAAACTTTACTATAAACCGTTTCTATGAAAGGAATTCTTGTATGCAAACCAGGTGACATCACTCTTCGGTATTTTCCAAAAATTGTTATGACTGCCATCGATCCTTGATTAACCGTGACAAAGGTTTTGACTAATAATAACACCGCAATTACTCCGAGAACAATTTGCAATGCGTAAGGGGAAATATCTACATTATCCATATGGGTTGATTTATTGATTTATATTTTATCTTTTTAATTTATATATCATATTAGCTAATTCGCTCATTGGCTAATTTACTAATTAATTATTGTTCATTCAAAAACTCCACTTCAAAAATATTTGGCCATAATTTACCAGTGAGATATATTTTTTTGGTGATTTCGTCATAAGCAATTCCATTCAACACATCTGTTTTATGACTCACTGTTGATGGATCAAAAATTCCAGAACAATTAATTCTACCGGTAACTTTTCCTGTTTTAGGATCTATAAAAATAATATCTTGCGATAAATAAATATTCGCCCAAATTTCTCCATTGATATATTCCAATTCGTTAATCATATAAACCGGGCCAATATTGTCGTAAACTTCCATTTCTTTTTTACGTTCGAATGTTTCTTTGTCGAGGAAATAAATTTTATTGGTTCCATCACTCATCATTAAATGCTGGTCATCGTGAGTCAAGCCCCAACCTTCGGTAGTATAGGTAAATTCCCTAATCAGATCAAAAGTTTTTAAATCATAAACAAAACCCTTGTTGCTTTGGTAAGTAATTTGATAAATCTTGTCGTCAGAAATGGTTATGCCTTCACCAAAATATTGTGAATCTAATTTTTTAGTTCTGATAACAGCACCTATTCTTAAATTAACTTGACGCAATTCAGATTTACCATTCAACCCAGTTCCTTCATACAATTCACCATTGACAAATTCTAATCCTTGTGTATAAGCATTAATGTCGTGTGGTAATTTATTTAGAACTAAATAAGAAAATCTTGCTGGAACAATATCGGAGGTAATTAAAATGGCTGATGTATTTATTTCAGATTTTCCATCAAAAAATATTTCTGTTGAAATAGAATGTAAACCCATAGAAAATCCTGATGTATTCATTTCAAATACAAAATTATTTTTCATGTCTTTAGACTCAAAAATCAATTCATTATCCATTTTGAAGTCCACTTTTTCAAATCCATCTGGATTTTGCGACAGTGAAAGTTCAATTTTAAATGACTCACCAGATACTACTGATTGACCTTGTGCGGGCGTAATGATTGATCCATAATGCTCAGTTTCTCCATCTGGAACTACCTTCTTTTTATCCTCAGATCCACAACCTGCAATAAAAAACATCAATAAAATGTATACTAAAATTCCGTTTCTCATAATGAATTTAACATTTCTACAACTGCCATTCTTTTTCTAGTTGATACGGGAACACTCGTTTTATCCGTCATCACCAAATAACCACCATCGCCCTTTACAAATTCTTTTATAAAATTGACATTTACCAAATGAGATTGATGTACGCGGATAAATTGATGCTCGGACAATAAATCTTCAAAATCCTTCAGTGTTTTTGTTACTAATAATTTATTTCCATTGCTAAAAAAAAACTGAGTGTAGTTAACATCCGATTCACATCTAACAATATCTGATATATTAACAATATGCAATTTATCGAGTGTATTTAAAGCCAATTTACGAACGGGTTTAGTAGCCGATTTAGCATTTTCCATTAATAAACTAAGATTCTCCTTTTGATTTCCTCTTTCTGCTTTTTTTACAGCCGACACCAATTCATCGGGATCAATCGGTTTTAACAAATAATCAACAGCCGAATATTTGAAAGCTTTAACTGCATATTCATCACTTGCTGTTGTAAAAATTACTTTGAAGTTAATGTTTCCAATTAGTTCAAGTAAATCGAATCCTGAACCATCATTCATTTGAATATCGAGAAAAATCAAATCAGGATTCACCGCGCGAATCAATTTTGCACCAGAAACAACACCTTCAGCCTGACCGATTAATTCAATTTCTGGACAACAATCCTCTATTTCCATCACTAATGCCTTACGGGCATCAATAGAATCATCAATTATAATGGCTTTGAGCATGAAACAAATATACTAAAATAGCTTAAATGAAAACTTTAAAATAAAATTTCTATATTTTCGGAATGATTTTAGCTAATAAATATTAAAAATCCAATTATGAAAGGCATTTATTCATTATTACTGGCATTGTTGATTAACATTAATTTCTCAATGGCAGGCGGTTCTTATTGGCCAGGAATCATATACAGTTATGCCAAGGTTTATCTTTACAATGTTGATGGTAATTTACGAGGAAATCATCAAATTCTAAAAGAAGGTAAATTAGATAAAACAGTTCAAGGAGAAGGAAAAAAAATATCCGATGAACAAGCTTCCAAATTAGAGAAAATTTTTGCTTCTGGCCCAGCTATTGACGAATTGGTGAACGGACTTTCAGGCTGTTATATCCCCCGCCATGCTATTGTTTATTACAATGACAAGGATGAACCCGTTGCTTCCATGTCGATTTGTTTTGAATGTGAAGGAATTCGGTTTTATTCACCCTCTTATCCGAGAAACTCTTATGCATCAACCGAAAAATTAGTTAAAAAAGCCCAAGAAAAACTGAAAGAAATAAAAGCTATAGTGGAGTCTTTGGGAATGAAAACTGATTTCAAATACACCGAAAAGGAAGTAACAAAAGACACTATTTTAATTAATAATCGTGGCACTTTGCAAATAACAGATAACCGAGCCATTGATAGTATTTTTCCAGCTAAAATTACCTTTGAAAATTATATTAAAGAATGTATGCTTGACACCATTGGAATGACTATTGAAAAAGATGAAAAATATACATACGGAGGAGAAAAATTCACGTTCATCACAGTTATGAAAGGCAATTCGAGCTTTTATTTTTCTGGTCCCGAAGAAAATGCTAGTTTGGAAACTGCCAGTATAGCATGGACAGATGTTCAGTTCAGTAAAAAACTGAAAATAGGAATGAGTTTAGATGAAATTATGAGTTTTATAATGGTTTATGATGGAATTTC
>CAMBFX010000195.1 GCA_945865695.1 Chryseobacterium gleum
TCGACGAGCCTTTTTTTTATTCCAAAAATCAGCACTTAGTTTTTCAAGATTAAAATCAAAATCATTAAATAAGTAATAAAACTTAAAGAATTTAAAATTCATTAGGTATTTATACCTATTTCAATTAATCATTAATCCTATTCTCTTCATTTATAGATTCTTTTCATTGGTTAAAAGAATAATAATTTTAATTTTGGTGCCCCGATAAAAACATGAAAAAAGCAATTTATTTATTTCTTTTATTTTCGATTTTCTATTCGAATTCTCAAGCACAAAGTTTGATTACTTCTTTCCCTCAATTAAATGCTGGTGGATATATCAATGCTATTGTAGACGATTCCACTAATAATAAATTTTATATAGCAGGGAATTTTACGACAGTCAATGGAACCGCTCGAAAAAACATTGCAAGATATAGTTATAATATATTATCAAATTCGTATGTTCTCGATAACTGGATTCCTGTGACAGCAATGGTGGGAGAGATAAAATGCATGGAAAAATACAATACTGAATTATATTTCGGAGGAGATTTTACTTCGGTAAACGGAGATTTCAATATCAATCATTTTGCAAGACTGACAGTATCCACGTTGGTTTTTAATACAAATTTTACTCCAGGACAAGGTGGACCAATCAATACGATTAATGATATGAAATTGGAGGGAAGCAAATTATTCTTTTGTGGACCCGGTGTTATTTTTGATGCTTCGCAAATCGCAATTGGGTTTGGAATATTAGATGTTTCACTAGCGACTCCTGCAATTACTTTCGATGCATCTACAATTAATCCAAGTTTAAATTGGGGAGCACTAGAACCTGTCAGACTTCATTTTTCAGGTAATAGAATTTACATGTGTGGTTCAAATTTAGGAGGAGCACTCAATGATGGGATTGTTGCTTTTAACAAAAACACAATGATTATTGATAATACTTTCAATCCATCTTTCACTTTTGAACAAGTAATCGATTGTGAATCATACAATGGAAAAGTATATGTGCTTAATTCAAAAATATGGCCTGGCGGTTATGATATTTATGAAATCGATGAAACAACTAATGTAATTACAACGGGTGCATTTTTCATCACAACCAATGGTACACCCTACTCAATTGCTCGCTATAAAAATTATTTATATGTAGCTGGAACGTATGACTTTTTCCAAAATATAAATCAACAATATTTAGGAGCTGTTGACTTGAATAGTACGGCAACACCAAAATCAGAAATTACTTGGAATGTTTCTCCCAATACAGGTTTTGATAATCGCTATGCAATTCATGTTTCTCGAAATCGAGTTTTTGTGAGTGATAATTCATTAACAAATATTGCATCCACTGCAAAAAATGGAATGGCTTCGTTTTGTCTCGAACCATACGATCCAATTTTGTTGACCACAGCTACTCCATCGGTTTGTCCGGCACAAACTTTTAATTATTCAATTCAAGCAGTTCCTTATGCATTTGGTTATACTTGGTGGTATACAGGAACAGATGCCACAATTACTGGAGGAAATTCAGCAAATATTTCAATAGCCTTTGGAGAAAATGCTACCAGCGGAACATTGTATGTTGCTCCCTATAGTCGTTGTAATTTGTATAGTGATACTTTAAGTTATGCAATTACGGTTAATCCTCGTCCCAATGCAAACGCAGGAATAGATTCTACATTGAATTGCGTTCGATTGAATTTAAATCTTAATGCAACTTCCACTTCTTCGCCAGTGAGTTATCAATGGAATGGACCTTCATCTTTTAATTCTACATTGACAAATCCCAATGTAAATTTAGATGGACAATATATTTTAACAGTAACAAATACTTCTACAGGTTGTACTCAAAAAGATACAATGCAAATATCTCTTGATACAATTACTCCGAGCGTGAATTTACCAACCGGTCCATTTATTTTGACTTGTATTGATACAACAATTATTCTCAACGGAAATTCATCCTCTAATCCCACTTCACTTTATTGGAATAAATTCAATGGAGGAATTTATCCAAATCCTGCAACAGTTGATTCTATTGGACAATACTTTTTAGTGGTAACAAATACAAGAAATGGCTGTAAAGATTCCAATTTTGTAATGGTGAATGAAAATAGAACTGCTCCTGATATTGAAATTAGTTCACATTCGGGAATCATGAGTTTATCCATTGATACTTTAACTTGTTTTAAAGATTCTATTCTTGTAGTAGGGAATTCTCTTACAACCAACACTGTTTTTCATTGGGAAGATACAGTGGGAATAATTTCAACGAATGATTCAATGAGTATTACCCAATCGGCAGCCTATTCACTTTTTGTTACAAATTCAGTAAATGGCTGCGAATCACAACAAAATTTTTTCATTTCAGAATTTATCACTCCACCGCAAATAAATTTACCTTCGGGATTAACAGATATCACCTGTTCGAACGATACATTGTTTTTAGATGGAACTGCCATTTCTCCCAATACAAATCTAAATTGGTCGGGGCCTAATTCATTCAATTCAACCGACCCTGCAACCATCAATGAAATTGGATATTTTGTTTTAACCGGTATACGAACTGATAATGGTTGCGAAGTTTCCGATTCTGTTTTAGTTTCACAAATTCCATTGATAGAAATAAGTTTGAATGAGGATACACTGGTTTGCTCAGGCTCATCTGTTGATTTAAATGTTTCGGTAATAGGAAATTTTGCCTCTCTAAATTATGTTTGGTCGAATGGTGGAAACAACGCATCTGTGATTTCGGTTTCACCAACAATAACTACTGAATATTTTCTAACGGTAACAGATGGTACTTGTAGTGGCGTGGACAGTGTAACAGTAAATATTCCAACACCAATCTCTGATTCGATTCTTACTTTTGCATCATGTGATTCTATCATTGGAGAAATACAAATTTATCCTTCGGGAGGAATTTCACCTTATACCTACTCTATTGACGGAATTAATTTTCAAAGTTCCAATTCATTCATTGTTCCTTTCGGAAATCATACTATTATCATTCAAGATTCATTGGGATGTTTACATACAACTAGTGCAACTGTAAATGATAATACACAATTACAGGAACCCGATTTTTTAGTTTCCACTACGCATTTCATTGGCGACACATTAGTTTTGGTAAATATTTCCAATACTCAACCTGATTCATTAGCATGGGTTTTCCCAATAGGAACTCAAATAATTTTAAACGAAATTGAAACACCTTGGATAATTTTACCAGATACGGGTACCTATCAAATAACTTTGAAAGGAATTTATGGAAATTGCGAATCAGAAAAAATAAAAACTATTTATGTTCGTGATATTGACTCCAGTGTAGCGAATTTCTATAATCTCAATGGAATTGATTCAATACTTATTTCACCTAATCCAAATACAGGAATTTTTGATTTAGAAATTACACTGCATCGAAAACAAGATTTTTCTATTCTCATATACGATTTAAGCGGAAACTTACAATGGAGCGATTTCATTCCTGAAGAAAATTATTACTTCCAAAATATTCAACTTTCTAATTTACAAAACGGAACATACTTAATTCGGATAGTTGCTGAGTTTGATGCGAGAAGTATGTACTTTATAATACAACATTAATGACATCCTTCGATACAATCAAATTGCGAAAAAATGATTCCAACAAAAAAGGAGTTGTATTATTTGCATTTGAATTACTCAGGATGACCAAAACCCTGTTACAACTATCTTCTGTCATCCTGAGTAGCCGAGGCACGAAGGCGTATCGAAGGATCATCATTCTTCCTTTTACATTTTTCATTTTACATTCCTCCTCCACCTCACAAAATCTCGAAAAAATAGGAAAAGAAGACATGGTTACAATAAGTGGCGGAATTAATTTTACCTCTTTACTTTATTGGTCGGATGGAATGGCCGCAAGACGAGATCCATTTACGCAATATGCGAGTGGAAATTTAATGGTGAATTTTTTGGATGTTTCGATGCCCATCACTTATTCTTATTCCAATCAAAAAGGAATATTTACGCAACCTTTCAATCAATTTTCAATTTCTCCCACTTATAAATGGGTGAAAACTTATATGGGTTATCATGCAGTGAATTATTCAAGTTATACTTTGGCCGGTCATGTTTTTGCAGGAGGTGGAATTGAACTGACACCAAAATCTTGGAAAATTGGCGCGATGTATGGAAGATTGATGCGAGCCACTCCATTTGATGAAATCTCTCAATCAGATGCGAATTTAGCCTATAAAAGAATGGGAATGGGATTGACTGTTGGGTACGAAAAGAAAGGTTATGCTTTAAATGCCATATTTTTCAGGGCAGCAGATGATGTGAATTCAATTCCGTTTGTTCCATTGAACACTTTGAAAACACCTATGGAAAACGTAGTGGCTTCCTTGAGTGGAAAAATCAAAATATCAGAAAAAATTTCGGCTGAAGGCGAATACGCACTTTCAGGTTTAACCAGAAATATACTTTCGGAAGAATCAACTAATTCGCAAGATTATTATTCATTCCTAATGAAATCGCGAACTTCTACAGCTTATTATTCGGCTTATAAATCTTCGTTGAATTATAATGTAAAGAAATTCAGTTTGCGTGTGCAATTTGAGCATGTAGATCCCGAATACAAAACCTTGGGAGGTTATTTTTTTAATAATGATTTGGAAAATTACACAATTGCTCCTTCTCTACAATTAATGCAAGGAAAACTGAATCTGAATTTCAATGGAGGTTTTCAGAAAAATAATTTGGATGAACAAAGTGCAGGAACCACCAAACGAATGATAGGTTCGTTCAATGTTTCGTTTGCACCCAATCAAAAATGGAATTTCAACGGACAGTTTTCAAATTTCAGCACCTTTACTAAAAACAGAATTCAACCCGATCCGTTTTTTCAAAACCCCATGGATACTTTGAATTTTTATCAAGTGAGTCGAAATGCTTCGGCAACGATGATGCATCTTTTTGGTAATGATAAAATTAAACAAGCATTCACTTTCACCATGATGCACATGATTACCTCACAAGCCACCGGAAGTTTAGAAGGAAACATCATTCCCAATGAAGAAATACCTGTGATGACCAAAATCTATAATGGAAATTTAGGTTATACTTTGAATCATGTAAAATCCAAAACTGGAATTACTTTTGCCTTGAATGCGAATTACACCACCATGTTGAATATGGAATCCATAATGGCGGGCCCGAATTTAAATTTTACCAAATCTCTTTTAAAAAACAC
>CAMBFX010000196.1 GCA_945865695.1 Chryseobacterium gleum
TTAATTCTCATTCCTGCCAATTTCTCTTCGGGTTCTGCTAATTCTTCGAGTGATAAAAAAGCATCTCGATAAGAAAGTACCAACCATTTGGCTTTTGAATCCAATAAAACCGATGGGGCCGGTTGAACATCCACCAATTCAAGGATTTCATTAGGTGGCGTTTGGAATTTTAAATCGGTTTGAGCAATTCCCTTTGTGAGAATCGCTAAAAATAAGATGGTAAAAATTGTTAACTTTTGCATATTTGCATGTGTTTTGTAGTGTTATAAAACTACAATAAATTGTTGAATCTGTATCTTTGCAATACATAAATCGTATCATAGATACATAAATGGTAAAAAATATGAGAAAAATAATTCTTTTTTTAATGTTTCTAGCTCCCATAATGGTGATTGCTGGTGATAAGGAAGTAACTTTTAAATCTTCCATTAATTGCAATATGTGTAAGGAGAAAATCGAAAAAGATTTGGTGCTTACAAAAGGCGTTAAAAAAGTAAATGTTGATGTGGAGAAAAAAGAAATTAAGGTAACTTACAGTTCTGAAAAAACCACTGAAGCGAAATTAAAAACCGCTATTTCTAAAATCGGTTACGATGCCGATGAAGTGGTTGCTAATAAAAAAGCGCACGATCGCTTGGCAAAATGTTGTCAAAAAACAGAAAAGTGCACGCACTAATCAAAACCGTTAACGGAAAGTCACCGCAATTTGGTAACGACTGCTATATCGCAGAAAATGCAACCATCGTTGGAGATGTAGTATGCGGAGATCAGTGTAGTTTTTGGTTCAACGCTGTGGTGAGAGGGGATGTGAATTTCATCAAAATGGGCAACAAAGTGAATGTACAAGACGGAGCTATTATTCATTGTACCTATCAAAAAGCAGCCACCACCATTGGAAATAATGTAAGTATTGGTCATCGTGCCATGGTTCATGGCTGTACCATTCACGATAATGTATTAATTGGAATGGGAGCCATTGTGATGGATCATTGTGTGATTGAATCAGGTTCTATTATTGCTGCCGGTTCAGTTGTTTTAGAAAATACGCATGTAGAAGCCGGAAGTATTTACGCTGGAGTTCCTGCGAAAAAAGTAAAATCCATTTCGAAAGAATTATTTGAAGGAGAAGTGATGCGCATTGCGAATAATTATGTGATGTATTCGGGATGGTTTAAA
This sequence comes from Chryseobacterium gleum, assembly GCA_945865695.1. Classification (GTDB taxonomy): domain Bacteria; phylum Bacteroidota; class Bacteroidia; order Flavobacteriales_D; family UBA2798; genus CAMBFX01. Next base: position 1,177 of record CAMBFX010000196.1, read on the forward strand.
ACTGAGGGACAAGGGACAGAGATCAAGTGAAAAAAAAGTTGCTATTATCAGTGGCCTTAAATAAGAGAAAAATTCACACAAAATTTTATTCTGAGATAATTCGAAACCCCTTTGAAAAATCAACTATTTATCTGTAAATTGCGTCAACATCAAATTATAAATGCATGGCAGCTATGGATAGCCTCGACCTTAAAATCCTAAGAATTCTTCAGGAAAAAGGTAAAATCTCCAATATTCAACTCTCCCAGGAAATCGGTTTATCTCCTGCTCCTACGCTCGAGCGCGTGAAAAAATTAGAAACTTCGGGAATGATTAAGAGTTATCATGCGGTGATCAATGCTAATAAATTGGGATTAGGATTTTCTGCCTTGATTCAAATTTCTTTGACTCGACAAATCAACAATGCCATCAAGAATTTTACAAAAGCGATCAGTGAAATTCCGGAGGTAACGCAATGTTTGCAAGTCACCGGCAACTTCGATTATCAATTACTCGTCATAGTAAAAGATATTCCTGCTTTTGAAAGATTGATTGCTGATAAATTAAGTAAAATTGAAGAGATAGGACAAATGCAAACGATGGTGGTTTTATCTACTATTAAAGATTCGAAAATATTACCTGTTGACTATAAAAAAGTAGTTTAATACTAAAATAGAAGCAATATGGTTTAATACATATTATGAAGAATATTGTTTTAGTAATATTAGCGGTAAGTATTTTATTTGCTTGTAAAAAAGAAGAAGACCAACCTCAAGAAGATGAAGCAGACACAACGACTCCTGTTGTAACTATAACTTCTCCCAATGATAGTCTTGTTTATCATAATGGAGATACAGTTCACATGAACGGAACTGTTACGGATAATGATTTACATAATGGAGTAATAAAAATCATAAATGACACTACCGCTTTTGAATATTACTCTTATTCTCATTATGTGCATGAAACTTCAAGCGCGGTTATAAATTTTGATTATATAGCAACAGGTGTAACGCAAAATTCTGCGGTTACATTATCTTATACTTATGATGATCATGCAGCAAATTCAGCAGTGGTGAGACGAAAATTGATTTTCATGCCTTAAAAAATGTATTTCTATAAAACTAAAAAAGGAGGTATGGCTACCTCCTTTTTCATTGGTAAAAAAATCAATTATTAAAAATTACCTCTAAGAGTAACTATAAAATTTCTACCTGGAGCCGAAATACCAGAAGCGAAAACTCGATAATTCATGTCCAATATATTTTCCAAAGCCATTTGTAATTTTAGGTATTTAGAAAACTGAAAAGATGTTCTTAAGTTTAATGTATACCAAGCAGGCATTCCAACTGCGGTAGCATAAACTAAATTATCTTCTGTGGATGCTACACTATAATCTTTTAATCTTTTCCATCCATTATAAATAATATAAAAATCGGCTGAGAATTTTTTGAGATTGTATGTAAAATTTGTTTTACCAAATACTGGAGGAATATGATCTAAGGGTGTTGGGGTTGTATCCGTTTTAATTCTACCATAGGTAAAATTCAAAGTAGAAGAAATGGAAAATTTTTCGGACAAATCAGCTTTGAACTCTAAATTTCCACCATAAATATACGCTTCGTTATTATTTTGAGCAGCATATACAGCACTTAGAGTTCCATCATATACGATAATGTCACTTCCTTCAAATTGGAATTTTTGTACTGTGATTAAATTTTTAGCTAACGTATAAAATCCATTTGCAGATAAACTTACTCCCTTCCATGTTTTTTGAATTCCTAATTCAGCATTATAAGTATTCTCTGGTTTGAGATTTACATTGGGCACAACTAAAGTTCCCGCTTGACTATCAAAAACTTTTCCCATATCATCTACATTTGGTGCGCGAAATCCGGTTGAACCCATTATAGTAATTCTCCAATCGTAACAAGGTTTATAAATTAACCCAATTGATCCATTTACATTTTTATTTTTTTGGCTAGCTGTTTTAAATGGAAAATGCATAATTGATGTATCTCCAAAATCAGCATCAAGCGCTATATAATTGAAACGAATACCATCGGTTATAATGAACTTATCGTTTAATTCTATGGTATGTGTAAAATAGCCAGCGGCATTCATATAAGTACTTCCTCCTTGAGGATATCGTGTAGCAATAGAATCAGTTTGATCAATATCAATATGTTCATTAAATGCAGTTGAATTAACAATATTGTATCCTCCTTCTAATCCATAACGCATTTCATTCTTACCCTTTACTTTCATCAAATCAACATTTAAATTAAAAACATCCACATCTTCTATTTGATGTTTTCTTTTGGTGTTACCGAATTTTCTACTGATTCTACTTTCTTGTACATCTTGATAAGCCAAACTGATATTCATCTTATCATACCATTTAGTTGCCTTTCCACTCGAAAATTGATAAGCAGTAATCATATGTTTTTCGGGCCCGTAATACCATTCAGCATTATCCAAAATTCCGTTTCCATTATTATCTTCTGTTAACCTGTCATAACGATAAACATTGGAAGAATTAGAATATTGAAAATTAATCATGTGTTGGCCACCTGATTTTGATTTGAATGCTAATTTTTGAATGAGATTGTATTGAGAATACCCAGATTGTTTTTGAATATTGACATTATCATTTTTCACCATTGAATCCACTCCATTAAAACTTTCGACAAAGTAATTCCGACTCCAAGTAGTACCATTAAAAGGATTTCTAATTGCGCCTTGTCTTAAATCGCCAAAATCGCTAAAGGTAAATGAAGTGAAGCTTGCTATGTTTTTTGTGCCCAATGAAAAATCTACATGCCCACTTTTTTCTTGATTGGCAGTTGAAAAACGTGTGTAAGCTGATGCCCCGAAGTAATTCTGATCTTCCATACCAAATACTGGTGCTTTCGTATGGAAATGCATTACTCCACCTAGCGCATCACTTCCATACATGACAGATCCTGGCCCATAAACCACTTCCAACTTATCAAGTGAATTATTATCCAAACGAATTACACTTTGTACATGTCCGCCTCTGTAAATCGCGTTATTCATTCGAATTCCATCCACTACAATTAAAACGCGATTGGTTTCAAATCCTCGAATGACTGGACTTCCTCCACCTTGTTGACTTTTCTGAACATTTACATTTCCTGATTGTTGTAGTAAGTCTGCTGATGTTTGAGCATTTACTTTTTCGATGTCACGCGAAGTAATTACATCAACCTTATTTGGAACATCCTCCTTTTTTTCCTCAAATCTTGAAGCAGATACAACCACTTCATCCAAACGGATTAACTGTGGAGAAAGCGAAATGATATTTTCATTTGTAATTATTGCTTCAACCGAAATGGTAAAAACTTGGTAATTGGAATGGATGAAAACCAAAATTCCTTCAACGCCAACCGGAATTTCAAACTCTCCTTTTACGTTAGTAAAACCTAAAAATTTATTGTTTACATCCAAAATCTCCACCTTTTGAATTGGCTGAAGGTCTGTTTTGTCAATGACTTTAATTTTTTGCTGTGAATTAGCGAAAAGTGCAATTCCAAGCAATAGGAATGTTAAAATTGTTTTCATGATTAATGATTTAAATAAATAAACTTTCCGCAATGAAATAATCATTGGGAATTATTTAGATTCCAATTGGAATCAAATTATTTAAACCAAATTCTTGGGAGGCGGGGAGGAAGTTTCGTATGAAAAATGAGAACACGAAAAAATAAATTCCGTTTTTTCCATTTTTTGTTGGGGAGTAAAACAACTATTTTCTGACTCAAAATAAACTTTAACAAAATCTTTTACCAAATTATTTAAATAATCATCTGAAGAATTTCCATTCATTCGATTTTTTACTAAATTATCTAATTCAACAAATAACTTTGCTTCTTGAGCATCGTCTATACATTGATAAAACCATTCACCGTTTTTAAAATCTAAACGTACGATATCATACATGGAACCATTTTTGCGAAATTCTTTTCCGGGTTTTACCCACTCTACATTTCCATTTTGAATTTCAGTATAAGAAAAAACAAAAAGTTCA
>CAMBFX010000197.1 GCA_945865695.1 Chryseobacterium gleum
TTATTGATGAATAAACTAAACGATGAATTTAAAGGGAAATTAAGTTTATCTATTAAAATTTTTACCAATAAATACAAAAAGAAATTTTTACATCAGTTGGTTTCTTCACAATTAGATATGGATCGATTGGATTATTTGAAACGTGATAGCTTTTTTACTGGAGTTTCGGAAGGTGTGGTGAGTAGTGAACGTATTTTAAAAATGCTTTCGGTTCATAATGATGAATTAGTGATTGAAGAAAAGGGTATTTATAGCATCGAAAAATTCATTGTAGCGAGACGATTAATGTATTGGCAAGTTTATTTGCACAAAACAGTTGTTGCAAGTGAATTTATGTTGGTGAATATTTTAAGAAGAGCAAAATTTTTAGCTTCTCAAAAGAAAAAATTATTTTGTTCACCTGCTTTTGAAAGATTTTTGTATCATCCAATCAAAAGTAAAGATTTTAAAAATGCAGCTATTTTAAATGACTTTGCTGCATTAGATGATTATGATATCATGGGAGCAATAAAGGTTTGGGTAAATCACGAGGATAAAATATTGTCAAGATTATGTAGTGATTTGGTTAATCGTAAACTATTCCGAATATCTATGAGTAAGTTACAAGCAGGACCAAAAGAAAAAGAAGAGATTAAAAAAAATATACTTAAAACCACTGGCTGTTCAAAGTCGGAGGTTACTTATTTTTTAGTAGAAGATTCATTAACAAACAACGCTTATAACCCGAAACATGATAAAATCAATTTGATTTATAAAGATGGAAAAACGGTTGATATTGCAGAGGCTTCAGATAATTTTAATATTTCGGCCTTAAGTAAACCAGTGAAAAAGTTCGTTTTAGGATATTTGAGATATTAATTTTATTAATAAAATACTAAACTCAAAAATGTTACGTTCATGAAAAGTATGCGAATAACTTTACTCTTTATTTTTGTTTTGATGAGCATTTTCTCTTTTGCTCAGGATAAGGTGTATTTAAATGACAATACTTTGTTAGAAGGTATTATTACAAAGGATAATGATTCTAAAATAGAGTTGGCACTCAAAGATAAATCTCATAAAACGATTGATAAAAAAGATATAGCTTTAATCATATATGAAAGTGGATATTCGGAAGTTGTTTCACACTCTGAAGCAAGTTTGAAAGAAAATAAAGAAATTTTCAAATTAAGTGACTGGACCATTGGCACTAATATTTTATTACCTCTTGACTATAAACTTGGTTTCACGATTGAAAAAAACATTTCTGAATTTTATTCTATTCGTGTTGGTGAATCTTTTAAATGGAATAATTATCGCGGTTTTGAATTCAATACTTCGTTTCTAAATAATTTTTATTTCGGAAAGGGGCGAATCAAATGGTTGAATTCATTTGGTTTGAATTTGAATTATTCGGAAAATAATTTTAATTATATTCTTTATGATTTCGCTTATCCTGATTTAATTTGGCCGGGGCCACCTGCTGGATTTCATTCTGGCTTTGAAATTGACTTTACCATGGGAACAGGGGTAAATATCGATATTACCAAACGAATTGCTTTTTCCACACAACTTTTTATCAGTTGTAATTTAAATCAAGATAATTCTAATATTGATTTGGATTTTTACAATTCTGGCTTCTATTTTTTCTATAAATTTTAAACTATGCGTAAATTAATTTTCTCTTTCTTCCTATTGACAATTGCATTGACTGCTTTTTCACAGGATAAAATTTACCTTTCAGATAATTCAGTTATCAATGCAAAGGTTTCTGAAATTGGAATAACAGAAATCAAATACAAAAAATTTGATAATTTGACTGGACCTGACTATGTGATGCCGAAATCAAAAATCACTATGATTGTTTATGAAAACGGCACGCATGAAGTGATTAATGTATCACCTGTTCATAAACAAGAGGAAACTACTTTACTTCTTTCGCCTTATTACAAATCAGGAAAAAATATAATAGGAATTAATTATTTTGATTTGATTTTTAAAAATGTGACTTTAAATTACACTCGTTTTTTATGTAATTATCGTTTCAGTTTGAATGCATCAGCATCCTTAGGTTTTACTAATAGTAATGATTACTATTCGGGAAACAATAGTTTTCTAAATTTTGATAAAGATTATTTTCATTCGGCTTTTTCATTCAACTATTTTCCAATTGGCATGAATAAAGTAAGTTATTTTACGGGTGTTACCTTAATGGCAGGTAAAGGTGGAGAGTATATTTATGATTATTACGGACCTTATCAATTAGTGGATAGAAATTATTATGGATTTTATGTTGCCAACGGTGTACAATTCAATTTATCGAAACATTTCAATATGCGTACTTCTTTAAATTTAGGATTAGTAGATCGAGATATGAATGGAGATTTTCAATCGCATGCCATGTTTGAATTGAGTGCAGGAATTAGATTTTAAATTGTTGGATATTTTTCCAATGAAAACCTTCTCACTTCAACATCCTTTCAATTTTCACTTTAATACTATCTGAATAGTAAATGGGACCGCAAACATGACATTTCTCTAATTGATAAAATTGTTTAGGAGAATTTGCAGCTTTATATAATTGCTCTCCCATGAAATAGGGAATAGTTTCATCATTGATACTATGGATTACCATTACTGGAATTTTTATTTTCTTTATGTTTTTTAAGCCATTGTAATATTCACGTATCATCATTTTAGCTATGAAACCTGGCTTGAATGCATATGAACCTATTTCATCGTGATTGGTAAAAGCACCCTCAATAACCACTCCTTTTATTTTCTCTTGATTATTTTTTGCAACTTCTAAAGCTAAATGTCCGCCTAAGGATTGCCCGTAAATAATTACTTTCTTAACCTTACATTCTACTTGATCTAAATAAAAATCCAATGCAGATTGAGCGTCATCTGGCAAAACATTTCTTTTTGCTTTTCCTTCAGAAAAACCAAACCCTGAATAATCAAAAATAAAAACATTAAAACCTTTTTCTACTAATGGTTTTATTATAGTTATATGAGAAAGAATACTTCCTGCATTCCCATGTAGAAATAAAATACTAATTCCTGTATTTATTTCATCATCGGCTTTAAATATCCAACCTTGCAATTTATTTCCTGATTTACTATCAAAATAAACATTTCTAGATTCAAAAGGATAAGTGTACATTTTTCCATTTGCTTTCGAAAAAAAAGGTTTAAACAAAGAATCAGTAAATAATTTTAAAGTGTCGTTTGCTGAAACATCGAAAAATATTTTTTCGAATTTTGGTTCAGTCAATTTTGAAGGATGCATAAACATCTTATTGAAACTGCATCCATAAAATAATGCAGATAAAAACAGAAACCCTATGAGGTAATTTCTCATAGGGTAAATATACGTTATTTTTTAATCTGCTTAAGCCTTGGCTAATTGAATTTCGCCCATAATTTTCACTTCTTCACTTACCAAAACACCACCTGTTTCCAAAGCTGCATTCCAGTTTAAACCAAAATCCTTTCGATTAATTTTTCCGTTGATAGAAAATCCATTTTTCATATTTCCCCATGGATCTTTATTGATACCACCATGTTCAACTTCTAATGCAACTTCTTTTGTTACGTCTTTAAAAGTTAAATGACCATGCATGATATATTCATTTCCTGATTTTTTCTCGAATCGAACCGAAACGAATTTCATTTCAGGATATTTTTCTGATTCAAAAAAATCGGCACTTTTTAAATGTGCATCACGCTGCTCAGATCCGGTATCAATGCTTGAGGTTTTTGCAGTAAATTCAACTTTCGAAGTTAAAATATCATCACCTTCCATTGTTGCAGAAATTTCATTAAATGAACCTGTAACATTGGTAATCATCATATGACGCACTTTAAATTTAAGTTCACTATGGGATGCATCTAATGCCCATTTAGTGGTTGCCATTGTTTCTGCTGTATTCATAATTTTTGGTTTTTTATTAATTAAGAAACAAAGTTAAAGGGAATAGATAAGGTAAGAAATAACCTAGATTAAGTAGAAAGAAAACAAGGTGAGTTCTTAATTTAAATTAAGATTTAAACCGAAGTCGATGGAGATGTCGCTCCTACGGAGCTTGAAAGACATTGCTGCTAAGTACACACCTACGGTGTTATTAAGATGTCGCTCCTAAGGAGATAAAATACTATTGGCTATTGACTAGTGACTATTGACTAAAACTAAACTGTGTATTATTTTCCTCGCAAAATTTTCGCTTTCATCTTACTAAAAAACTCTGGCGTAACGCCAATATAGGAAGCAATTTGTTTTTGGGATACGGTATTAACCAGTGAAGGAAATTTTTTAGTAAAATTAATATACCGATCTTCTGCTGACTTACTCAAATTATCAATTAATCTTTTTTGATGAGCAACAATCGATCTTTCTAATAGCATTCGAAAAACTCTTTCTAACTTTGGAATTTCATGAAATAAATTTTCGTAATCGTTTTTCTCTATAAATAAAACTTCACTCGCCTCAACGGCTTCAATTTTCATCGTAGCCGGTTGGCCAGAAATATAACTATACATCTCTGCAATCCACCAATCGGTAGGCGCAAAGCTAATGGTGTGTTCAACTCCATTTGAATCTAATGCAAATGATCTTAAACAGCCAGAATTAACAAAATATGTACGGGTGCAAATTTCCCCAATATCAACAAGAATTTGCTTTGCTTTTAAGTTTTCTATTTGAAACTTACTACAAAACAATTTCAATTCGTTATCATTCAATTCAATTTGTTTCGAAACATTTTTAATAATTAATTCAAAATTATTTTTCATAATTAGTGATTATTTCTGTTTTCTAAATTGTAGGGTAATTGCTTTATTATTTTACTAGTTGTGTTGGTAAATAGAAAAGGGAAAATGGCATGAATCAAATAACAAAAAGTTATCATTCCTAGCCTTCCAGTAACGATAAAAGCATATCCCATAGGTTGAAGATACACTATATTTACTTCTTTTGTATGTTTGGTAAATTGATTCATAAAACTTTTTTTTTCAATTTGTTTTGGTTCTATTCCATACACCAATTGAATCGAATGATTCATTTCTTGTATATTTCCAGAAGTTATCCAAGTAGTGGAATTATTTCCTTTGTACTCTTGCACATCATTCATAATATTATCACACATTCGTTCTATTGGATCAATAAGCACAGCATTGGGTAGAAACGCATTTATTTGCGGTATAATAGCTGGATAATGCG
>CAMBFX010000198.1 GCA_945865695.1 Chryseobacterium gleum
TGATTTCAAAGCTTTAACAATGACGAGTTACGAATATACACTCGACTCTAAAATGAAAATTAATAAACTCGGAATTCCAGAACCACAAAATGGAAGAGTGATTTTACCTGAAGAATATACAATGGTGTTAGTTCCTCTTCTTTGTTTTGATGAAAATGGTTATCGAGTGGGTTATGGAAAAGGATTTTATGATCGTTATTTAAAGCAAATGAATTCCAAAACTATCAAAATTGGTTTATCACTTTTCCCTCCAGTAAAATTAATTACGGATACCAGTGATTGGGATGTGAAATTGGATTTTTGTATCACACCAGAGCAGATTTTTAAATTTTAGGATGAAGGCGAGAAGAAGGCAAGAGTGAATAGCCACTAGCCACGAGGGAAGAAAGTTCAGAGTTTTAGTTGCAGTTTTTTCCACTTATTACATCTGGTCATCCTGAGTAGGCTAAAGTCTTCGAAAGCCGTATCGAAGGATTAGTATGAATCACAAAAATATTTTTAATTTCGAAATAATTAAGTCAACGCTTCGATACTATTTTGGAAACAAAATCTACTCAGTGTAACTGTAACTTTAAACCTTGAACTTTAAACATTCTTCCATGTCTTATTCCCTCTACAAAACACACCTGCAAAAATTAGCCGATGTTTCTTATGCTTCTGCCGTTCTTCAATGGGATCAAGAAGTGTATATGCCGAATGCTGGTGCAGAAATTCGAGCAAGACAATTAGCAACGCTTAGTGGAATTGCGCATGAAATGAGTATAGAAGAAAATTTTGGAAAAATTCTAGAGAAATTACAGAATGATAATTCACTTTCGCCAAAGGAAAAAAGAAATATTCAACAATCCTGGAAAGATTATTCAGATAGAAAAAAATACACCACAGCTTTCGTTGAAAAAATGAGTTATACTATTTCAGAAGCATTCAACGCATGGCAAGAGGCAAAGGCTAAAAATGATTTTAAAATTTACGCTCCGAAACTCGAAAAAATCATTCAACTCAAGAGGGAAGAAGCCGAAATTTTAGGATACGAAAAACATCCCTATGATGCTTTGTTGAATCAATACGAACCAGGATTAACAACGGATGAAGTGACTGTTGTTTTTAATGAAGTAAAAGAAAAACTAACTCCATTTGTTCAGGAGATTTTTAAAAAACAAAAACCGAATGATCAATTTATGTTCGGAAATTTTGATGAGCAAAAACAATGGGATTTAGGAATAGAATTGTTGCAACAAATGGGATATGATTTTGAAGCGGGACGTCAAGATAAATCATCGCATCCATTCTCAACCAGTTTTAATTCGAAGGATGTTCGCATCACTACAAGAATTTCTAAAACAGATTTTTCAGAAATGATTTGGAGTACGATTCATGAAGGTGGACATGCTTTATATGAGCAGGGATTACCTTTGGAAGAATACGGTTTGCCATGCGGAGAAGCCATTTCATTGGGAATTCATGAATCACAATCACGTTTATGGGAAAATAATATAGGAAGAAGTTTAGGATATTGGAAAGCGAATTGGAGCAAAGTGACTGCACGTTTTCCGAATGAAATGAAGAACGTTTCTCCTGAAGATTTTTACCAAGCCATGAATTTGGTTCAGCCTTCGTTGATACGCACGAATGCCGATGAATTAACCTATCATTTTCATGTGATGATTCGTTTTGAAATGGAAAAAGCGATGATGGAAGGAGATATCAATGTGAATGAATTGCCCGAAAAATGGAATAGTTTATATAAACAATTTTTACAAATCGATGTTCCATCCAATAAAGAAGGTATTTTACAAGACATTCATTGGAGCCACGGAAGTATCGGCTATTTTCCTACTTATTCATTGGGAAGTTTTTATGCCGCACAATTTTATGCGAAAGCATCAACGGAGATTATTGGCTTAGATAATGAAATCGAAAAAGGCAATATGAAACCGATGTTGGATTGGTTGCGGACAAATGTACATCAACATGGAAAAATGTATTCCGCTAAAGAATTATGTGAACGTATCACTGGAGAAAAGCTGAATTTTAGTTATTTTATGGATTACGCTTCAAAAAAATACAAGGCTATTTATCCTATTTAAAGCGAATAGGAATAGTCATATAAACTTTCACTTTTTCACCATTCTTTTCACCAGCAATCCAATTCGGTATATGATTTAATACAGCTAATGCTGGTTGATTAAAGACTTTATCTGGCGTTTTTAATATTTTGAAATCACTTAGTGCTCCATTTTCATGAACGATAAATTTAATGTAAACTATTCCTTCTAGATTTCTTTGTAACGCTTCATTAGGGTATTGTAAATTGTTTTTAATATACTTCATCATTTCAGCTGTTCCTCCAGGAAATTCAGGCATTTGCTCTACAAAATCATAAATTTCTGGCTGAGCATTTTCTATTTTTTTATCTGGCGGTACTACGGGCAAATTTCCTTCAGCTTTAGGGTCAGAAGTCTCATCTAAATCTTCATGACCAATATATTCAGTTCCTCCCTTAACAAATTCATCTTTCTTGGATTTTTTTAAACTATCCACCCATGTATTTTTTTCTATTGTTGCGTTGGAGTCTTCAGCTTCTGCTTTATTTTCATATTCAACTTTTGTTTGGTTGGATGATGATGTTTGGCATGAACTGAGCACTGTAGTTGCTACAATAATCATCATGAAATGGGTGAAGATATTTTTATAGGTTTTTTTCAAAATTAGGTGAGTAGTTAAATTCAAAAAGTTTTTAAATTTATTAAGTTACATACAAGTATAACGGAATAGTGTTTAGAAAATGGCTAGTTTGTTTTTGAGTAAGAATAATAAATCACCTATTAGCATTGTAAATCAGTTGATCATCTAGTTTTCATAAAACTACAAAATTTAGTCAGACTGACTACATATTGTGGTTTACCTTTGGTGTGTTGAATAAAAACAACTACCATGAACCGTTCCATTATGCATATCGATCTCGACTCATTTTTTGTTTCGGTAGAGCGTTTGGTTAATCCTGCACTCAAGGGAAAACCAGTCTTGGTGGGAGGATCGGGTGATAGAGGAGTGGTGGCATCGTGTAGCTACGAAGCTCGTGAATTTGGAATTCATTCGGCTATGCCCATGCGAATGGCCAGACAACTTTGTCCGGAAGCAATCATTGTAAAAGGAGATACTTCCCAATACAGTAAATATTCAAATATCATCACAGAGATTATTGGAGGAAAAGTTCCGATTTATGAGAAGCCATCGATTGATGAGTTTTATATTGATCTCACCGGCATGGATAAGTTCTTTGGATGTTATAAAATGGCGGGTGAATTACGTCAAACGATTATAAAAGAAACGGGATTACCTATTTCATTCGCTTTGTCTACCAATAAAACGGTGGCCAAGGTGGGCACTGGCGAAGCCAAACCCAATGGGCAAAAGGAAATTCCTCTGGGAACAGAAAAGAATTTTCTTTCTCCACTCTCGGTGAATAAAATTCCGATGGTAGGAGAGAAGACTTACCAGTTGCTGCGCGGAATGGGCGTACACTGGATAAGCACCATCCAACAAATGCCAGTAGAATTAATGCAGCAGGTGTTGGGTGAAAACGGATCCACTATTTGGAGAAAAGCCAATGGCGTTGATAATTCTCCAGTGGAGCCGTACATGGAACGCAAATCGATTTCTTCGGAACAAACATTCGATAAGGATACGATTGATGTTACAGCCATCAAAGCAATTCTCATCAGTATGACCGAAAAATTATGTTTTCAATTGCGCACAGAAGAAAAATTGACAGCTTGTATCACCGTAAAAATTCGTTATTCGGATTTCAATACGTACACGATGCAAATGCGAATTCCCTATACCTCACTCGATCATGTGCTGATGGAAAAAGCAAAAGAGTTGTTTGATAAATTGTATCAAAAAAGAATGTTGATACGCATGATTGGAGTAAAATTCAGTCATCTCATTCGAGGAAATTATCAATATGATTTGTTTCAAGATAGAGCAGAGCAATTGCAATTGTATTTGGCAATGGATAAAATGCGAAAACGATTTGGAAAAAATTCGATACAAAGAGCGGTGGGGCCCCTCCGTCCTGCGGACAACCTCCCCTAGGAAAGGGGAGGAGGAGTGAAGCGGAGTGATTTTAATCGTTTAACCCCTCCGTCCTGCGGACACCTCCCTCTAGGATAAGGGGAGGAAGGGATAGGGGCTTTGACAGTTTGATGGTATGAAAAGGTTTTTTAATGTTTAGAAAAATATTGATTCGAAGCCTGTCCCCCTCTGGGAGATAAAGGATGTAAATATTTAGTTCTTTGTTTATTTTTTTCTTGTCCTTTTCGCTTTGTTTTTCTTATCTTTGTTAAGAAATAAATAGGATTATGAAACAGCTACTTTTAAATATTCCAGAAGTTGATTATAAGTTGATCGTGGAATTATTAAAGCGTTTTCCTCAAGTAAATGTGATGGATGATACGGATGATTATCAATTTACCGAAAAACAAAAAAATGCGATTCGTGCCATTGACAAAAAACACAAGGCTAGCGAATATAAAAGTGTAGACTCGGTTAAAAAGAGCTTAGCCCGTAAGCATGGTTTTTAAGAAGAAGTTTACGGTTACCATTTCTCCGACAGCTTACAAGGATATTGATGATGCCATTACTTATTACGCATTACATTCCAAAAAAGCATCTCGATTATTTTACGAAAATACGTTTAAGACGATTGATGTTATTCAAAAAAATCCTTATTACGAAATACGTTTTGATAATTATCGTGTTTTGAAAATTCATAAATTTCCTTTTCTCGTTATTTTTAAAGTGAATGAAAAGAAGAAGGAGATTCTTGTGGTGACTATTTTTAATACGCATCGCAATCCCGATAAAATGGAATTAAAATAGGTTATGTAAGGATTATTCTCATCGGATTAGTATAAAGGACAAGAAAGCAAAAAACACAACAATTAACATTTCTTGAGAGACTCTGAAACAAGTTCAGAGTGACCTCATGACAAACAACAACAAACAAAATGAAATCTAACAACAATATAAACGTAAACACAACAACCAATGCTTCTCAATTGTCACACCCAGTACAGCATGCACTACGGATTATTTTCTGTAGAAGAGCTGCTCAATGAAGTACAACAAAAAGGATATTCCCGATTTGTACTCACCGATATCAATACCACTTCGGCTTGTCTTGAAA
>CAMBFX010000199.1 GCA_945865695.1 Chryseobacterium gleum
GAGCCATCACGAGCATCATAACCAATTTGCGTTTCATCAAATCCACCTTCTTTAATCCAATATTCAGTATGTGAATTTAATTCTGGCAATTTAGCGGTCATAAAGTTTTTCATGAATTCTTTTTCTTTTTGAGAATTAAATTCAGAAACGATAATTGCTGTTTGTTCTTGAATAATTTTTAGAAAAGGATATTTTTCTATTGGATAAAACATATTTTAAGAAATAAAATTTGGAGTGAAATCAATAATTAAATTTATTCGATCTGTTTTCGAAAAATTAAATGACGAGTGTGGCTTTGAGTAATCAAAAATACACCAATCCCCTTTTTTACTTAATATTCTTTCTTCTCCATCGCATCGCATTACTGAATCGCCTTCCAAATCAAATAAACATAAATGGAAAATGAGATTTGCTTTATTGTGTGCGTGCTCGTTACTACCTGATCCTGGTGAAATTCTAAAAAATGCTGAAAAATTTGCATTAGGCACATTAATTATTTCGTTAATCGTAAAAGGAAATGTTTTTTCTACATCATACCATTTAATTGGAAAACCAGTTTTATATAATGGAAAAGCAACCCATTCACCTTTTCTTGCTTCGTAACCTATTTGATCTGGATGAAAGCCACCTTCTTTCACCCAATAATCTACATGCGATGTGGTTTCTTCTAATGGAGTTGTGGGTGGATAATCATAAAATTTATCCAATAAGTTTGAACTATTTTTCAAGTGTAACAATTCTTCGCCAACCTTGTCAACATTGTCAACAAGAATTTGTAAAAACGGAAAATCTTTTAAATCATAAAACATGATTCATTTATTTTTGAGGTGTAAAATCAACCACTAGATTGATTCTTTCAGTTTTTGAATTGTTTATGGAAGAATGTGGTAAGGAATAGTCAAATAAAGCGTAATCTCCTTTTTTCTTCAAAATCTTTTCGTGTCCATTAACGATTAATTTAGATTCACCATCGATATCGAAAAGGCAGAGATGAAATATATAATTAGCTTGGTTATGCGCGTGCTCCAAAACTTCTAAACCAGGACTTAATCTAAAAAATGCAGAAAAATTTAATCCATTAATTGCGGTAATTTCAGAATATAATTTTGGAAAAGCTGTTTGTGGATCATACCATTTTATAGGAAATCCTTTTTTAAAAATTGGAAAAGCAACTAATGCAACGTCTTCGGCAGTGTAGCCGATTTGATCGGGATAAATTCCATTTTCACGTGTCCAATATTCAATATGAGTTGGAACAAATTGACCTGGTTTGCTTGTCAAAAATTCATGCAACAACGAAGTTTTCTTATATTGATTTTCAAATTCCACAGCAAGAATATCAACATGCTTTACCATGTTTTGCAATTGAGGAAATTGATCTAATTCTATAAACATATTAAACTTTTATGTTTAATCAAATGTAATGAATTGGAACCAAATTTAAAATGAATTTTATAAGTTTTTTGCAAGCTGATTATTTATTCCATATTATTTTAACGGTATTTACTTTTGTAAGACTGTAATATAACTGCTTAGGTAGGAAATATATGGCTCTGGTTTCACTATTTAATCGTAAACCTGGACCATAATAATAGAGTTCATGTTCACGATAGAAATATTCACTCAATTTCTGTAGGTCAAAATTTTGTTCGTTTTCAAGAAATTTCTTTACTGTTTCGGATTTAGGAATAATTAGATTTACCTTTTCTTCTTTTTCACTTTCGGTATATTCCATCATATCTATTTCTTCTAATGATAAATTGTTTTTAGAAAGATCAAAAAGATCAAATATTATTTTTTTAGATTTTGATGAAGTTAGATAAAAATATTTTTTTAGTTCGGGGCCTAATTTATGCTGTTCAATACAAATTCCAGGAAAATTTGATAAATCTTCATCTTGTAATTCAAAGTTTTTTGGCTTTCCTAAAACAAATTCCTTAGTACGGAAATGCACATATTTATTTATTTCAATTTTATCTTCTTTAAGATAGCATTTTAACCCAAAAGTAAAACCTTGATGTAAATAATCAAATGAATGTGAGGTGTTCCAGTTTTCTTTTATAAGTTTAATAATCGAATCATCTTGTACAAATTCATTGAGTAATTCGTCTGATGGATAAACATGGAGAAAGGAAAAATATAGTTTTACTGAAACCAAATTTTCCCCATTAAAATTTACTCCGAAATAATCTATAAAAAGCGAATCATTTTCACCTTCTTTCAACAAACGATTGGAAAGTTCTTTCACTTTCGAATCTTGAATAATAGTTTGAAATTGATCAATGAAGGACATCGTTGAAATATTTTTTAAGATGCTGATTACTTTTATTTATATCATTAAATATTTTCTCGTAAACTTCTGCCGAATGACTTAATGAATCTTTGAAATATGCGGTCATATTATAACGAAATATTTCTTGGAGTGGATAATTTTTGGTGTTTTTTGTGGAATGAAAAATTAGAGAATTTATAGCAACAATTCCAGATAAAATAGCCGCATCAATTCCATGTCCAATGAGTTTATCACATAAACCAGCGGCATCACCAATTAGAAATGCATTTTCTGATGCCAGTGAATTAAAATCAAAATTGTTAGGAATAGGCCAAGTATAGAAATTATCCTTATCAATGTTTCTTTCGAAGTATTTTTGAATGTAATAATTATGGAGTTCAAAAAGTTCTTTGGAAGCGATATTATAAGGCAAGTAAACTCCTGTATTAAATTCATTTTTACCAACATTGAAAATCCAGAAATAACCGGGTGAAACTTTTTCATGAAAATAAAAATGATAAGCATCGGTATCAAAATTTTCATCCTTTAAATAGAATCTACTTGCTACCCGTTTTTCGATTGGTAGGTTTGGAAATAAATTTCTTCTAACATAACTCGAATAACCATCAGCGCCAACAAGATATTTCGTTTCAATTTCAATTTTCTCTCCAGAATTTTCAATAATTACATGATAACCCGAATCTGTCTTTTCAATTGAAACTGGTTCAGCTTGTTCAATTTTATTTATTTTTTGATTTAGGTTTTCCCAAAGCAAATTATCGAAATCATTTCTTTTAAATGTGAAAAATAAATTGTTTTTCAAATCAATTCTTTCATCTTTTTGATCATAGAAGTAAATATTTTTACTTTGAATAAGTTTTGGATTATTCAGTATTGTTTTGGTGTCGAAACCTAGATTTTGCAATTGTACCATTGAGGAAAGTGAAATTCCATCACCACAAGTTTTATCTCTAGGAAATTTTTGTCTATCAACCAAAATGGTTTGCAAATTGTGATGTGCAGCCATTTGAGCAGCAGTGCATCCCGCGGGGCCTGCACCAATAATGAGAACTTCTGTGGTTAATTTTTTCAAAATTAATTTATTTTTTACCCTGAGAAACTGGTTTAAATTTTAAAGCACGATGATTAACAACTGAAAAATAATACCAAATTATAAATGCAGTGAAATACAAAAATGCTTTATTAAAGAGATTTTTTTTATTCTGAAAAGAAATATGAAAGTGCTTTTGTAAAATAAGAGAGCTTAGTACCATGGAACAAATCCAAGTTTTTTGAAAAGCATACTCTTCTTTAATAATATCTAGCATCAAAACAATTCTTCTGGATTCAGTTTTATTCCAACCAGTATGATAAGAAGCATCATTAAATATCAGTAGTTTCCCTTCTTCCCATGATTTTTTTTCCTCACCAACTTGAAATCCGATTTCTGGTAATTTTCCCGGAACGAGAAGGGGTAAATGACAGCGATAAATAGCATCAGTATCACCATGATGAGGTTTGATTTCCGAATTCGGTTCCATCAAACTAAATGAGACTGAAACAAGACCTGGTATTTGGTTGAAGATGGTAAAACTTTTATTGCAGTTTAGACAGTTTTTTTTATCCCTTAATCCCCAAAAATAGAAACCGATGGTCTGCCATTTTTTTGGAGCGTTCATCATTTCAACAGCAAAATAAGGTTGAAGTTGATGGTTTTCGTTTTGAAAAAAAACAGTAAATTCCTTTTGTATTACATCAAAATTATCTTCTATTAATTTCGCCCAATGGAATTCATTACTTTCATAAAAATTTCTGTTGCTCGATTCAGGCAATCGTTTGGAATGTAAAAAGGAATAATATGGCAATTTCAGTTTCGGCATTCTATTTTTCTTCAACTATTAATTTCACCCTTTGTTTTACTTTTTCCGATTGAAGCTTATATTCTTCTATTGCTCTTTTTGAAACGATATGTTCAGGCTGAGTAATTATAACAGAAATAGAATCTGAATATACCTTTTCGATTAATTGACGAAGTTTTTCTGTTTTTAAATCATAACTTTCCTTTGTCAAAACATATCGTTGATTAAGTATTCCTTCCTGTCCAGGTAATTTCACAAATCCAATATTTGTATTAAACTGAATGGCTTTTTCATTGTCATGAAGCACTTTTATATACGCCTCTTTCATTCCTAGTATAAAAGAAATTTCCATTAATAAGAGTGTGGCTGATAACGGGAAGTAGGTGTTCCAATAGGATTCATCATAAATAAAAATTCCTCCGTTTTGTGTTATTCCTTTATCCCAATCTATTTCCGCTCCATAAATTAATCCAATTTTCGTTTCACCATCGTGAATAATATAATAATTATTAAATTCGTTATCGATAGATGCAAACCATTTTTCTTGCATTTCAGAAGTAATTTCTTCTCGGAATTCCATAAACTGGCGAACTTTTTCTGAATTGCGCCATTGTCTAACTTGTTCAATATCGGCAACAGTTAAACGAGATAAAGTCACAGCATATCCCTTAATGATCATCCGTTGTGGTTAAAATTTTATTAACGAAATAATTAGGTTTATGTAAATTGAATTCATAAAGTTTATGAATATATAATCCAATAAATCCTATTCCAAGTATGATTAAACCACTGCTAAATAAAATTGCCACGATCAAGGAGGTATATCCAAGTGGGACATTAAACATTAATTTTTTCCAAATAAAATAAGAACCAGTTAAGAATGAAAGAATAGAAATAGTAATTCCACCATAAATTATTGCTTTCAAAGGTAAAACTGAATAATTTATCATTGTTTTAAAATGGATGCCAAATAATTTTCTAAACGTATAACCAGA
>CAMBFX010000200.1 GCA_945865695.1 Chryseobacterium gleum
TTCCTGTAGAAATAAAAAACCTTAGCAAATTAGTTCATTTGGATATGTGGGATAATAATCTTTTTGTTATTCCTGATGAAATAGGAGAATTAAAGGAAACATTGAAAGTTTTCGATTTGCAAAATATCCAATTCAATACAGAGGAACAAAAAAGGATTCATGAGCTTTTACCTAAAACGAAAGTGGAAATGCCGCCAAGTTGTAATTGTAAGGATTGAGGGGAAGTTTCAAAATTCAAAATTCGTAATTCTTAAACTCTATACAATCAATTTTACTCGAATACCATTTCTTATTCAACAGTTCTTCCTGTTGATTTGAATTTGACAACTCTAAATTAAATAAGCAACCAGAATAGTGTACAGAATTTTTCTCGCCATATAAATATTAAAAAAGCCGGAATTTCACCGGCTTATTTATTTAATCTTTGTCTTTTCTTCAAAAAACCTTGAACCTTAAACTTTAAACAGTCCCCATCAATTCGCCATCTCACTCATAAACTTAATTCTCATCATTCTCAATTCTTCTTCGGTATACGCTCCGTCAAATTCATGATATGCTTCGGTGATGGAATCGGTTTCTGATTCTTTGAAATAATCAAAAATTTCTTCTTGATTATCTGGATCCAAAGTTTCACTTATGTAATAATCAATATTGATTTTTGTTCCAGAAGAAATAATTGCTTCAATCTCAGTTAAAACTTCATCAAAGTTTTTTCCTAATGCTTTTCCGATTGCTTCCAATGATAATTTTCTATCGATATTTTGAATGATCTGAACTTTTGCTCCTGATTTATTGATCACCGATTTGATGACTAAATCTTCTGGACGTTCAATTTCATTTTCTTCAACATATTTAGCAATTAAATCTACAAATGGTTTGCCGAATTTATCAGCCTTACCTGAACCAACACCCGAAATTTTTGTCAATTCGTCAATAGTAATCGGATATTGAATAGCCATATCTTCTAAGGAAGGATCTTGGAAAACAACATAAGGAGGAACATTTTTTTGTTTAGCAATTTGTTTTCGCAAATCTTTCAACATGGTAAATAAAGCATCGTCTGCACCTCCGCCACCTTTTCCGTCAGTAATGATATCATCATCTTCATCTGAACCATCGCCTTCGTAATTATGTTCTTTCAATACCAAGAACGAGTGTGGTTTTTCTAAAAATTTATGTCCTAATTCATTTACATGTAAAACTCCATATTGTTCAATTTCTTTTCTTACTAATCCAGCAACGATTGTCTGGCGAATAACAGCCGCCCAAAATTTATCCGATTTCTCAGCGCCTTTTCCAAAAATTTCTAATTGGTTATGGCGATAATTTTTTACCTCTGTATTTTCTTCTCCCATCAATAATTGAATGAGATATTTTCCTTTATATTGTGATTTTGTTTCGAGAATAGTTTCCAATAATAAAGCAACTTCATCCATTCCTTCCACTTGTTCACGTGGATTTTTACAATTATCACACATGCAATTGCAATCATCCGAATTGAATTCTTCTCCGAAATAGTACAATAAATATTTTCTTCTACACATTGATGTTTCTGCGAAAGAAACAATTTCATGCAACAATCCTTTTCCAATTTCCATTTCGGAAACATGTTTGCCTTGTAAGAATTTTTCTAATTTCTCAATATCTTTATAAGAATAGAAAGCCAAACAAATTCCTTCACCACCATCACGTCCACCGCGACCCGTTTCTTGATAGTAAGATTCCAAACTTTTTGGAATATCATGATGAATCACAAAGCGAACATCTGGTTTATCTATTCCCATTCCGAATGCAATCGTTGCCACAATCACATCAGCATCTTCCATCAAAAACATATCTTGATGTTTTACACGAGTGGCAGCATCTAATCCGGCGTGATAGGGAAGGGCATTGATTCCATTTACTTGCAATATCTCTGCTAATTCTTCTACTTTTTTTCTACTCAAACAATAAATAATTCCTGATTTGCCTTTATGTTGTTTGATAAATTTTATAATCTGTTTAACGATGTCTAATTTCGGACGCACTTCATAAAATAAATTCGGACGATTAAAAGATGCTTTAAATAATAAAGACTCCATCATTCCTAAATTTTTTTGAATATCCACTTGAACTTTTGGAGTAGCCGTGGCTGTTAAAGCTATAATAGGAACGTTTCCGATTTGTTCAATCATTGGTCGAAGCTTACGATATTCTGGACGGAAGTCATGTCCCCATTCTGAAATACAATGGGCTTCATCAATAGCAAAGAAAGATACTTTTATATTGGTAAGAAAATCGATATTTTCTTGTTTAGTTAAAGATTCAGGTGCTACGTATAATAATTTGGTGATACCGCTAGTAACATCACTTTTCACTTTGGTAATTTCAGCTTTTGTTAATGAAGAATTCATTACATGAGCCACACCTTCGTCTGCACCGAAATTACGAATGGCATCCACTTGATTTTTCATTAATGCAATAAGTGGAGAAACTACCACTGCAGTTCCTTCAAGCATCAAAGCGGGTAATTGATAGCAGAGTGATTTACCTCCACCAGTAGGCATAATCACAAAGGTGTTATTACCTTCTAAGAGATTATTGATAATTGCTTCTTGATGTCCCTTAAAGGCATTAAACCCGAAAAATTTTTTTAGCGCTTCTTTTGGTGTTTGTGTTAACGTTTCCATGTTTACTATTGAAATCCTGTTTTTATATTATTTTACTATTTGCTAATACTAATATAATACAATTAATTCGCTTTCCTCCAAATAAATCTGTTGTAAGTTCAAAAAATTGTACAATTGGTAGGATTTTACCGATAAACACGCAATTGCGTTACTTTTTTATAAATCGACCCAGAATAATCCTTTGTTCCACTTCTATCGAAAAAATGTAAATGCCTGTAGGAAGATTAGTGATATTGGGCTCCCAATTTCCACTATTCACCCATGTGGTTTGAACAATTTGTCCAGATTGATTGATCAGATTTATTCTATATTCAGAAAGATCATCATTTTTGAAATAAATTTTAATCTCTTCGTTAGCAGGATTAGGATACAAGAAATAACCATCGTTATTTGTTTCAACAAAGAAGACGCTAATTGATTCTCCAACAAATCCTGAGCCTAAACGAAGTTTATAATAGTTGGTTCTATTTGAGACCGGGGATAGATGCTTCCATTGGAAAGGTGTAGAAACAACAGAACTTCCACAGATACCTTCAATGGTTTCTACCACTTCAAATAAAGTATCATTTGTTGAATGTAAAATTTCAATTCCATTACAAGTGTTTCCACTTTTTATCTCCCAACGAAGCAATAAAGTGTTTTGCGGTGTTTCGCTTACTATAAAATAATTTAATAAGGAGTCCTGGGAAAAACCAACAGAGCAAAATAAAATACTTAATAATGTAAGCCATTTTTTCATATTTAAATATAACAAATATTTTTATGACAAATATTTTTCAGATTTAAACCATACCATGCAAGTCCATCCAAATTTTTTCTTTTGGAATAGGGGCAATAATCTCCACAGGTGTATCATTAATTGGATGTGTGAATGTTAATTTACGGGCGTGTAAAGAAACACTTCCATCAGAATTTGATCTTTCTGATCCATATTTTAAATCTCCTTTAATGGGACAGCCCATTGCAGCTAATTGTGCTCTTATTTGATGATGACGACCTGTTTCCGGATCAATTTCCAATAAATAATAATTATCTCCCTTGGCAATTATCTTATAGGATAGTTTTGATAATTTCGAATTTTTAATTTCTGTTTTATAGGCGGAAGATTTGTTTTTTTTCTCGTCTTTGATGAGGTAATGAATTAATTCTCCTTCTGTTTTTTCTGGTCTGTTTTTTACAATTGCCCAATAGGTTTTTTTTACATCACGTGTACTAAATTTTTCGTTCATTCGTGAAAGACCCTTGCTTGTTTTTGCGAATAAAACTACCCCAGAAACGGGCCTGTCAATTCGGTGGATTACTCCACAGAAAACATTGCCTGGTTTATCATATTTTTCTTTTAGAAATTTTTTGATGTCTTCACTCATTGGAGAATCACCCGTTTTATCTCCTTGTACAATTTCTGACGAACATTTATTGATGGCAATAAAATGATTGTCTTCAAAGATAACCCTATCTTTAATTAAAGAAATCAATATTGTTCTTTTTCGTTGGGGAATTTCTTCCCTTTAACATCCGAAATATATTCTTTAACGGCACCATGAATGGTTTCATAAAGATCAGCATATCTTCTTAAAAACCGCGGTTGAAAATTTTGATTAATTCCCAACATATCATGAATCACTAATACTTGTCCATCTACATTTCCTGCACCAATTCCAATCACAGGAATGGTTAATTCTGCAGCCACTTTTGTAGCTAATTTGGCTGGAATTTTTTCTAGAACAATAGCAAAACATCCTGCTTCTTGAAGTAAACGAGCATCTTCAATTAATCTATCTGCTTCTTCTTTTTCTTTTGCTCTAACCACATAGGTCCCAAATTTATAGATAGACTGTGGTGTTAATCCTAAATGCCCCATTACAGGAATTCCTGCCGTTAATATTCTTTGAATAGATTCCTTGATTTCATGTCCGCCTTCCATTTTTACAGCATGTGCTCCCGATTCTTTCATTATACGAATGGCTGTATTCAAGGCTTCCTTTGAATTTCCTTGATAGGTTCCAAAGGGTAAATCTACCACAACCAAGCATCTTTTTATTGCTCTTACTACTGATGATGCATGATAAATCATTTGATCTAAAGTAATGGGTAAGGTGGTTTCGTGCCCTGCCATTACATTACTAGCGCTGTCTCCAACCAAAATAATATCTATGCCTGCTTGATCGATGATTTTTGCCATAGAATAATCATAAGCTGTAAGCATCGAAATTTTTTCACCCCGTTGCTTCATTTCTTGAAGAACATGCGTGGTGATTCGTTTTATTTCCTTTTTAGTAGTAGCTGGCATAGTTTGAATTATTTTACAAAGCTAAGAAAGTACTTTAAATTCTTAAAATGCAGAGATTAAAGCATTATTTATAGTAAAGATTCAAAATATTGTATGAAAGGTGATAGAGTGACCGCCATATTTTCTATTTTTGAGCTTACATAATGCGA
>CAMBFX010000201.1 GCA_945865695.1 Chryseobacterium gleum
CATGAGTTTATTCGTTCTGATAAATCAACATTTATTTGTGACGTAAGAAAAAACGAGATAGAATATCAGGGATGGAATTATACCATTTTTATTTTAGTTGATATTACAGAATTAAAAAAAACGAGTGAGGCCCTTAAAGAAAATGAAGAAAAGTTTAGGTTATTATTCGAGGCTACCAATGATGCTATTTTTATTTTGAACAATGATCTAATAGTTGATTGTAATGATAAATCACTCGAGACTTTTGGTTGCTCTATTGAAGAGAAAGCAACGGAAATGAGTAAAGGCTCTAAATTATATGAAATGTCGCCTAAGTTTCAGCCAGACGGAAACCCTTCGTTTGAAAAATTTAGCATAAAAATAAAAGATGTTTTAGAGGGAAACTCCCAAATGTTTTATTGGAGGTTTATGCGCAAGGACGGAGTTCTTTTTGATGCCGAGGTTTCTTTGAATTCTTTTCAACTGAATAATAAAAACTTTATTCAGGCAATAGTGAGAGATATAACAGCCAGACTAAAGGCAGAGGTGGCCCTTAGAGAAAGTGAAGATCGATTTAAGATGTTGTCAAACGCTACAATTGAAGGAATTATTTTCACCGAAGAGGGGGTAATCATAGACTCAAACGAGCAGTTTGCATTGATGTATGGTTTTGACAAACGAAATGAAGTAATTGGAAAAAACATAAATGATTTTTTATACAGCGAATCTGAAGTTAGTAAAGTAAAAGATATTATTGATTCTTCGTCTGAGGAAAAATTTGAGGTAAAAAGCAAAAAGAAAAACGGTGAAGTAATATGGGTTGAATCAAAAGGAAGAATTATTCCATATCATGGCAGAAGGCTTCGTGTTTCTGTTGTTTATGATATTACAGACCGTAAACTGAAAGAGCAACAACTTCAAGATAGCAGAGAAAGTTTTATGAATTTAACTGAGCTTTCTCCAAACGGATCTATTATTCATGTCAATGGAATTATTCAGTATGCCAATCCTGTTGTTCTTAAATTTTTAGGCTATTCAACGGCAGAGCAATTAATCGGAAAGAATATAACGAATTTACTTCCTGAAGAACAGCAGGCGCGATCGAAGGAAAGAATCTTACAAATTTCGCGAGGAGAAAATGTTGGATTTGCGGAATTCAATGTTATGGACAAAAAGGGAAATTATATTGAAGCAGGTGTACAAAGCGTTAGGATTATCTATAACGGAAAAGAGGCCATCCATGTAATTTTAAGCAACCTCAGCCAACAGAAAGAACTACAAAAGGAAAAACTAAGAGCCCAATTAGCCGAGGAAACAAACGCCCTTCTAGAAAAAGAAATTCAAGAGAGAAAAGAAACGGAACAACGACTATGGGAAACACAAATGTTTACCACGAACATGTTTAATAGTTCGCTTGATATGATTATGGCCTCTGATAGGAACAATTTAATTACCCAGGTAAATAATTCTGTTTTGAAAACGTTTGGATATAGCACACACGAGGTAATAGGCCTTCATCCGAAAGATCTTTATGCTTCAGAAGAGGATTTTGATGTGGTTCGATTAAGCCTTTTAGATAAAGGCATATTTTCTGGCGAAATAAAAAATATTCGTAAAAACGGTGAAACTTTTATTTCATTTCTTTCGGCTTCGGTTTTAAGAAATACACAGGGAAAGATTATAGGCACAATGGGAATTTCGAGAGATATTACCGAGTCATTGCAGTCGCAACAAAAAATTAGAGAACAAGATGCAAAAATCAGATCAATATTTGACAATGCAGCAAATATGTTGATTTGGACCATTGATAGAAACTATTGTTTACTCTCTTTTAATCATAATTTCACTCAAGTTTTAAAAACATATTTCGACATCGAACCAAAGATTGGTATGAGTATGGCAGAAATCATCAAACCTCTATTAAGTAATGAGCTTTATGATTATTCGATTCAAAGTTTTGAAAATACCTTTAGCGGGAAAACAAGTGAACTTGAGGGCCCATTTAAAACCAAAAACAATCAAACTATTTGGATTGAAACCTTCTTAAATCCAATTTTAATGGAAGGAGGATCTATCAATGAAATTTCTTGTATTAGTCATGAAATAACGGAGAAAAAAGCTTCAGAAAGCCAAATCCGACAATCCTTAAAAGAGAAGGAGGTTTTATTAAAAGAAGTGCATCATCGAGTAAAAAACAATCTTCAAGTTATTTCTAGTATATTGAACCTACAATCATCATACGTTAAAGACGATCAAATACTTAGCGTGCTAAGAGAAAGTCAAAATCGGATTAAATCTATGTCCTATATTCATGAAAGTTTATATCAAACAAAGAACTTCTCATCGATTAATTTTTCTGAATATATTGTCAATTTATCGAACAATTTATTCCATTCATACCAAATTTTTGATAACTTTATCGAGTTAAAACTTAAGGTAGATCCTGTCAACCTCAACCTTGATCAGGCTATTCCTTGCGGCTTAATTGTAAATGAACTCATCACAAATGCTTTGAAATATGCATTTAAAAATAAAAAAATAGGTGAAATTTTCATTGGAATAAGCGAAAAAGGGAAAACAGTTTCCATCCAAATCGAGGATAATGGAGTTGGTTTGCCAGAAGGATTTAATTATTTGAAAACAGAAACACTCGGGCTTCAATTGGTAGCTACGTTGGTAGAACAGCTAGACGGAAAACTTGAATTAAAATCGGATAAGGGGACAAATTATTTAATTACATTTGATAAATTGAATTAATAAGGATTTATGGCTAAAACATCGGTATTGGTAGTGGAAGATGAAAGCATTGTTGCAAAGGATATTCAGCAAAGTTTGATAAAACTTGGTTATAATGTGGTAGGAACGGCTTCAACCGGCGAAAAAGCACTTGCTCTTGCCAATGAACTGAGGCCAGATATTATTTTAATGGATATCATGCTCAAGGGACCAATGAGCGGCATTGATGCTTCTGCAGAGATTAAAAAAGATCTTTCTATCCCTGTGATTTTCCTTACTGCTTATGCAGACGAAAGCACACTTTCAAAGGCAAAAGTTACCGAACCTTTTGGTTATATTATTAAACCATTTAAAGAAATCGATTTACATACATCTATTGAGATGGCTCTTTATAAACACAGCAAAGAAAGAGACATTGTTAAGGAGCGAGATTTACTATATTCAATTGTAGAAAATAAGGATTCTAAAGACTACATTTTTGTAAAGTCTAATTCTCGATTAATTAAATTGAACACAAAAGAGATTTATTATATCGAAGCATTAAAGGATTATGTGGTTATCAATACGCTCAATAGTCGTTATACTATTCATAGCACAATGAAGGAGATTGAAAAGAAAATGCCCACAGCTGATTTTATCCGAGTTCACCGCTCTTTCATTATAAGAATAGATAAAATTGCAACAATCGATTTGCCAAATCTTATTCTAGAAAACGAAAAGAAAGTAATTCCTATTGGTGGATCTTACAAAGATGATTTAGTAAATCGTTTGAACTTGATTTAATTTATCGCGGCACTAATTGGTAATCGAGTTGTCTTAAAATCATATCTGCTTTCAATACTTTTATCATTACTTCTGTTCCTAATTTGTATCTGTCTTTTGTTTTTCTACCAATTATCGCAAAAGATTTTTCGTCATAATAATAATAATCATCCGACATTGAGCGCAAACTAATCATTCCCTCACACTTCTGCTCATCGGTTTCAACATACATTCCCCATTCAGTTACGCCCGTAACTACTCCTGAGAATATTTTGCCAATCTTATCAGACATAAATTCAACTTGCTTGTACTTTACCGACATTCTCTCTGCGTCTGCTGCTTTTTTCTCTTGTCCCGAGCAATGTTTACAAAGTTTTTCTAGTTCGCCCTTAGCGTAGCTTTCTTTATCCTTTAAAAAGCTTTCTAGAATGCGATGCGCTAATAAATCTGGATAACGTCTGATTGGAGAAGTAAAGTGTGTATAATAGTCGAATGCTAATCCATAATGGCCAATATTGTTTACGTCATAAATAGCTTTCGCCATGCAACGAATCGAGAAGTTTTGAATGACCTCTACCTCTCGTTTATCTTCTATGGAAGCAAATAGTTTATTTAGTGCTGTAGATAATTTTTGTTTATTCTTCACATCTAATTTATAACCCATGTGCTTAACGAACTCCATTAGCTCACTTAATTTTTGATCTCCGGGCTCATCATGAATTCGATAAACCATTGGCAACATTTTCTTTTTTGGATCTGGCCCGCCAATTAATCTAGCTACAGATTTATTGGCCAACAACATGAATTCTTCAATTAGTTTGTTGGCATCTTTTTGTATTTTGGTATAAACACCAATAGGTTTTTTATTTTCATCTAAAATGAATTTTACTTCTGTGCTACTTAAATCCAAAGCGCCATTATTCATTCTTTTTTCACGAATAATTTTTGCTAATCGATCCATTTCTCGCACTTCAAACTGTAATTCATGATCCGCGCCTTCAATTATTTTTTGTGCATCTTCATAGGCAAATCTTTTATTAGAACGAATAACTGTTCTTCCGTGCCATTCTTCTAAAACCTCTGCTCGAGCATTCATTTTAAAAACGACTGAGAAGGTCAGTTTATCTTCATCGGGACGTAGAGAGCAAACATTGTTAGACAGAATCTCGGGAAGCATTGGAACAACACGGTCTACCAAATAAACAGACGTGGCTCTTTGAGTAGCTTCGCGATCTACTAATGAACCAGGCGTTACATAATGCGAAACATCGGCAATGTGAACACCAATCTCATAAATTGCATTTTCTTTTTCGCCTGATAATATTTGAAAGGATATAGCGTCATCAAAATCTTTTGCGTCATCAGGGTCAATAGTAAAAGTAGTAATGCTTCGCATGTCTCTTCTTCTTTTCACTTCCGCATCTTCAATCTCAATGGGAATTTGATCGGCAGCTTTTTCTACATTGTCTGGAAACTTATAGGGTAAACCAAACTCTGCTAAAATCGCATGCATTTCTGCCTCGTTTTGTCCTGCCTGACCCAAGACCTCGATTACTTCACCAAATGGACTATCTGCCGTTTCTGGCCAATCTTTGATTTTTACAATCAC
>CAMBFX010000202.1 GCA_945865695.1 Chryseobacterium gleum
ATAAGATCAGGTTTATTTATGGCAATATGATTAAAGGCATCTTTGGAGGATTCAAATGCATAAATAGTATTTCCGTTTTTTGAAAATGAATAAGTAAGTAACGTGATAATATCTGGATCGTCATCCACAATTACTATATTTTTTTTCATAATTAACATTTAGGATCAAATTACAGTATTTGATATTAACTAGATATTTTAATAGTATTAAGAAATTTTAAAAACAGATTAATTTTAGGTTTAACCTTATTTTCACACCAACAAATTACACCCTCGCACATCGCTTTGATCAATCCTTCCAGAAATTTCAAAACTTCCATCCTCATTTATTTTTCCCATATCATCGGTAGAAATAAATGCACATGAATCTATATTTGCTAAATCGATGATATTTATTCTTCCTGTTTTTCCGTTGGGTAAAAATTCTCGAGGATCGTTTAAATTACTAATCACTATTTTCATCCAAGGCGGACAAATAAATTTTCCTTCTCCTTTTGAATAAGCTTGCGATAATAATTCTGTCATTCCATATTCAGAATGTACATTTTCTATTCCTAAGGATTTTTTATAGAAGGAGTGTAATTCAGTTCTCGTTATTTCTTTTCTTCTTCCTTTCATTCCTCCCGTTTCCATCACTATTGTATTTTTTAAATTAATGGAATATTTTTCGCAAAAATCTAATAAGGCAAAACTTACACCTAAAAGAATTATTTTTTGTTTTTCGTTTTCTATTTTTTTTAATAATTCAAAAAGTGATTCCATATCATTCAAAAAAAATCCACTTTCTTTTTTTTCGGTGAGTTGAATTAATTTTTCGGTCATGTAAATTAATGAACTTCCTTCACGCTCTAAATAAGAAGGCAATAAGGCGAGCATCACATAATCATTTGGGTTGCCATAAAAATGATTGAACCCGTTTAAAAAAGATTTTTCATATAAATTCAAATCTTTTACGAAATGTTTCGAAGTTTGATCACCAGTTGTGCCGCTACTCGTGAAAATAATTTCTTCTTTCCAATCACCTGTTTTTATTTCTCTGCTCTTAAAAAATCTAATGGGTAAAAAAGGAATGTGATTAAATTCCGAAACTTTTGATCTATTTATTTTTAGTAAATCAACATATTCGCGGTAAACCGAATTATGCTGATATTGAAAATGAAATAATTCTAACGAAATCTCGTTAAATACCTTAGAATCGGTGATTTTAAATACCGAATCCTCAAAACTCAATCGATGTGATGAAAAATTGCTCAAAAGTTTATATCTTTAGACAAATGAAATGGAACTCAAAAATAGGTTTATTCTTTTTATGTCTGACGGTTTTAGTATCTTGTAAACCCGAGGAAGAATATCCCATCATTCCAGCCATCGAATTTAATTCCTTTGTTCCAGATGGCGATGAAGGAAAGCTAACTATCAATTTTACAGATGGAGATGGTGATATTGGTTTAAAGGAATCAGACATTCGACCTCCTTTTGATACTTCTAGTGTTTATTTTAATAATTGTTTTATTGACTATGAAGAAAAAGTAAATGGTCAATGGCAAGCTGGATTAGATCAATTAGGCAACCCCGTTCAGTTTAAATACCGTATTCCTTATGTTACTCCCGAAGGTCAAAATAAGGCGCTAAAAGGAAAAATTGATGTAAATATTACCCCTTTCTATTATAACCCATTATCGGCTAATTCAGATACCATTCGTTTTAGAATTAAAATTGTAGATCGCGAATTGCATGAAAGCAATGAAGTGATTTCTGATGAAATTATTCGCTGAATATTTCAAAAAAACAATCTGTTGATTATTTTCGAATCATAATTTCACTTAATGATTCTTCAATTTTTCCCGCCAATTCATCTGTAGGTAAATCATTATCATCTTTTCCAAACGGATCTTCAATTTCTTCGGCCAAAATTTCTAAACTCACCATTACATAAAATACAAACATCACTACTGGAATGGACCAATAATGAAAATCAGGTATCAAACCAAAAGGAAGAGTAAAAACATAAATGAATATAAATTTTTTGATAAATAAGGTATAAGAAAAAGGAATCGGAGTATTCTTGATTCTTTCACAAGCACCAATTACATTGGTAAATTCTTTTAATTCCTGATCGAGCAACATTAATTGTTCTCCAGAAATGATTTTATTTTTATAAGCATTATTCAATTCATCATAAATTAAGGAAGCCACACCATTCGGCTTATGTTTGAGTCGCTTTAATTTTTCTTGTAGATCTTCATCTAATTCTAATTTATGTACATCCACTCCTTTTCTTAAATGTTCTTTAGCGGCATAAGGATAGGCAACGATCAACGAATGAATTTTTTTGTACCCTAGTTCCTGTTTATTTTGAAAAAACGCTTCACATTTTAAAGCAAGATTTCGAGAATGATTAACTAAAGCTCCCCATTGTTTTCTCCCTTCCCACCAGCGATCATAAGCCGAGTTGGTTCTAAATACGAGGAGTAAACCCATAATAAAACCGATTAAAGAATGCACAGATAATGTGTTTTTAAATAAACCAATATTGGCTACATTTTCCAATAGAATCCAAGTAAGTATACCGGTATAAAGGGCCATAATAAATATTTCTGGCATCAATTTTCTTAAAGTATCACTTCGGTGAAATTGAAATATATGTCGAAACCAAGTTTTCGGATTATACTTTATCATAATATTATTTTAATACATCGTTAATCATTTCTTATTGCGTGTTAACTAATCCTTAATACTCCATTAACTCCCTATTGGCACTGTGGTTCTAATTTCACATCAAATTTAAGAATGAGCGCTGAAACAAAAATACTATTAATAGACAACGATTACGGATTTGCCTCTGATTTAATTGAATTTCTCGAAAAGAAAGGATTTAAAACTTGGCTGGCTTTATCTGCACAAAAAGCAAAGGAAATACTTCAAACAGTAACTCCCGATGTGATTTTGATTGAATTAGAATTGAGTGATTCTAATGGAATTGATTTATGCCAAGAGTTTCGAAAGAAATCGCACCTTAAGAATACATTCATTGCCTTTCAATCGGCACAGAGTGATAATTTCATTCAAATATCGGCCTTGAATGCTGGTGCAGACGACTTTTTGGTGAAGCCGCTCAACAGTCATTTACTACTTGCTAAACTCAATAGTTTTTTAAGAAGAATAAGTCCACAATCCATTATTTCAAAAAACGGAAACAATCAAACCGAAGAATTAATGATTGATCCCGAAAAATATGTGGTATACAAAGGAACTAAGGAATTAGAATTGCCACGCAAACAATTTGAAATTCTTTGGTTGATGTATCGAAACCCACGAAAAGTTTTTTCACGAGAAGATTTGAAAAATGAAATTTGGGAAGATCCAAAGGATGTAAATAATCGAACAATTGATGTGCACATCAAAAAGTTGCGTGAAATAATTGGCGATAAATTCATAAAAACCATTAAGGGTGTGGGATATAAACTGGACCATACGCATATTTGATTAATTTTTATATTAATCTTAACTTAACAATTGAACAAAGGAATTACCATACATTTGACTAACAAATTATAAATATGTCTAACAATAGGATTTTGCTGGTGGATGATGAAGAAGATATACTGGAGATGATCCGATATAATCTTGAAAAAGAAGGTTTTGAAGTTGAAATTGCAAATAATGGTCGGGATGCAATTGACAAAGCCAAAAAATTTAATCCCAATTTAGTTTTACTAGACGTGATGATGCCCGAAATGGATGGTATCGAAACCTGTTTAGCGATTAAGGATATTGATGGACTGAAAAATACGATGATTGCTTTTTTAACCGCTAGAGGCGAAGATTATTCTCAAATTGCAGGTTTTGATTCTGGTGCCGATGATTATATCACCAAACCCATTAAGCCAAGAGTTTTAGTAAGCAGAATTAAAGCTTTACTAAGAAGAAACGATACTGTTCAAGCCAATCAAGATGTAGTTAATATTGGAGATATAAAAATTGACAGAGAAAAATATTTAATCGTTAAAGCAGGAGTTGAAATTAATCTTCCTAAAAAAGAATTTGAACTTCTTTCTTTATTAGCCTCTAAACCTGGAAAAGTATTTACTCGTGGAACCATTCTCGAAAGAGTATGGGGCGGAGATGTAATTGTTGGAGATAGAACCATCGATGTTCATATCAGAAAGCTACGCGAGAAATTGGGTGATGAATATATCAAAACGGTTAAAGGAATTGGTTATAGATTCGACTTTTAGAAAGACTTAAGTTTTAGTGGCGCGAAAATACTCTTTGTTTTTCTTTTACATACAATGAGTTGGTCTCTGAGATTGTCGAAATGAACGAATTCATCTGAATCTTCTCTAAATTAATATCAACCCTCTAAACGTCTATCAAACTTAAAAATCATTACAATATTTTGCAATTTTTTTTTCAAGATTCAAGCTGTTTTGTCAAATGGAATCAGGGAGTCAAATGGTAATTCATTGGAATCAAAATAATTATCAACATGGATGCGAATAGAGTTTGTAATTTCATTTTAATTTCTAAACTTCACATTAAGTTAACACTATCAACAAAGCAGATATATACTTTTAAAGACTAATAATTATGGCAATGGCATCTTTCTTACAAATTTTTATGCCGAAGGAAAACAAATTTTTTGTTCTCTTCGACAAAGCGGTTTCTAATCTAAAAAATGGTTGTGAAGTTTTGATTGAAATGGTCAATGCAGAAACCCCCGAAAAGAGAAGAGCATTTATCAAAAAAATTGAAGATATCGAGCATGAAGGAGATCATATAACACATGATATTTTTAATGAATTAAGTAAAACTTTCATCACTCCATTTGATCGTGAAGATATTCACGAATTAACTTCTGCAATGGACGATATTTTGGATTTTATTCATGGTTCTGCTAAGCGTGTCGAATTATACAAAGTGGATGTTATCACTGTTGAAATTATAAATTTAGCTGAATTAATTTTAAAAGGAGTGATTGAATTAGAGAAAGCGGTAAAAGGATTAAAGAACATCAAAAACAGCTCTGTAATTAATGAAGCTTGTGTTTTAATTAATAGTATAGA
>CAMBFX010000203.1 GCA_945865695.1 Chryseobacterium gleum
AACATGTATAGATGATAACAAGATTGTCGTTTATCATCGCTCTGCAGTGGAATTCTCGCCCAATTTAAATTAGAAAAATAGTTGTCGTAAGAAGTTGAAATTTCTCTTCTTCGAATAAGTGAAGATTCATATCTCTTCAATTCCAGTAATCCAATAGCCGCTTGCAAATCCATCATATTGCATTTGTAACCTGGCTCAATTACATCATATTTCCATCCACCCAATTTAGTTTTCGCTAAAGCATCTTTATTTTGGCCATGAAGTGTTTTTATGCAGAGATATTTATAAATGGCTTCATTATCGAATGGAGAAGGTAAATTTAATGCAACAGCGCCACCTTCGGCAGTGGTGAGATTTTTAACGGCATGAAATGAAAAAACAGAAATATCTGTTAACGATCCGGTACGTTTTCCATTGTAGGTTGCGCCTATAGAATGTG
Source organism: Chryseobacterium gleum (assembly GCA_945865695.1). Lineage (GTDB taxonomy): Bacteria > Bacteroidota > Bacteroidia > Flavobacteriales_D > UBA2798 > CAMBFX01. The sequence goes on from CAMBFX010000203.1 coordinate 440, forward strand.
CGGCATCACTTAAAACAAGAATTCTTCCTAACATTTTTTGTTCTTCGGTATTCGCCCAAAATAAATTTCTTTTTTTCTCAATAATGGAATGAATCCAATCAAAATCACTTGGCATTCCTCCCACATCAACCGGCATAATTACTTTTGTGTTTTTAGTTATAGCAGCTTCTAATTTTGAAGGATCCATATTAAAATCTGAATCATTTACATCCACTAAAACTGGAATTGCGCCCACATGTTTCACTACATTTGCGGTTGCACAATAGGTATAGGCAGGAAGAATGACTTCATCGCCTTCTTTCACTCCAAACCAACGTAAAATAATTTCTAAACCAGCAGTAGCTGAATTTAAACAAAGTGTATTTTTATTTCCATTGTAGGAGGTTAATTCCTTTTCAAATAATTTTGTTTTTGGACCAGTGGTAATCCATCCAGATAATAACACTTCTTTCACGGCTTCAACCGTTTCATTATCCATTCGGGGGGGAGAAAAAGGAATCATAGTATTCAATTTAAATCAAAATTAATTTTTTTCATTCTCATCTGATGAAATTGGTATCACTTCGGGCACAGAAGTTAATAACAATCCTGTAAAAAACACAAAGAAGATTACTCCTGCTTGAGTTTCAAACATCGATTCGAAAAAGAGATTGATGATAATAATAACGGCAATCCACAGTAATAAGAAATTACGTTTTTTCAAAGCCGTTATAACTAAATACATTAGGAAAATGATAAGAACAATTAGCCCTTGTATTCCAATAGCTATAGTAGTTTCATAATATTGATTATGACAGTTTAATTTAAGATTTGAAGCGCCCGTCATTCCATATTTTTCATATTGCTTCATTAATTCTGACTGAGAGTCGCCAGAGCCTACTCCTAATGGATGATCGCAAATGATATTTTCTGCCACATCCCAAATCATTAATCGAACTGCGGTGGTTTCTGTGGACTCACGGTATTTTTCATACAGCTCGCTTTTATCCAAATTATAAATTTTCAATGCCTCTGTAAAACGAATCTTCGCATAATCGGAGGTAAAGAAAATAACAATCATCAATCCACCTACTGCCGAAAGAATGAGAATCGCGGATTTCAAATTCCCGCGTTTATAAAAATAATACATCAAGGAAACAAACAGGACAGTTCCTAAAGCAATCAATCCACCCTTGGAAGAAAGCATCACTACAAAACCCGAAAAATATGCAATTAAAAAAAATAGGACTGCAATCGTCCATCTATTGAGGCGAGAATAATAATTGATGAAATAATAAATTAAAATGAGGATGCTAAAACAAAAATAAATTGCGAGATAAGTAGTATGAAAATTATAGGAAACGAATCCGGTAAAAAAACATTCCCACCATTGTTTCTCAAGATAACATTGATAACCTTTATAGAAACCGAAAAATGTATTGACAAAACATCCCGCTACGAATGCGAAAAAAATCCATCTTAAGGAAGTAACATGAAAAGAACCATGAAAAAGAAAAAATAAAGGCAATAACAGAAACGACAACTTTAGTTCTAAAATAAACAATCCCTGCGGAATATGATCACTGCTTAATAATCCGAAAACATAAAAAAGATAAGTCAATGCAAAAAGCCAGGTCATCGATTGGAATTCCTTATGGAATCTGAAATTTTTGTAATCCAAAAAAGCGGAAAGAATTAATAAAACTAATAATATCGGAAGCATTTTAGGAAACAAAGGCATGCAAAAACCGAGAAGAATCGCTATTCTTCCAGACCATTTCATATCCACTATTTCACTTACTAATCGCTTCACCTTTATTATTATTTTTTGGAAAATTCATTCCACAATTTATCAGCAATCGTATTCCTTTCAAAATTTTCGCTTACATACTTCAAGCCATTCTCAGATAAAGTATTTCTTAAACCGGCATCCAAAATTAAAGTCTGCACTTGTTTATTTAATTCATCTGCATTTTCAGGCTCGAAATAAAGAGCGCATTTTCCTTTTTCAACAAACAATTCTCTCGCTTCCCCATCCACTCCTAAAATAACTGGGACTTTCATTGCAAGATTTTCGAATATTTTAGATGGAATGGCACCCAGAAAAAGATCCAATTTTCTTAGAGGAATGATAGTTGCATCAGCAGAGGCAAGAACCGATTTCATTTCCATTTTAGAAACAGGATCCAAAAAAAGAACATTATTCAATCCCTTTTGTTCCTTCAACTCAATCAATTTATTTTTCTCAGGTCCCGCACCCAATAAAACGTATTTTACTTGTGATTGTTCTTTAGTAAATTCAGCACATTGAAGAATCACTTCCAATCCCTGTGCATGACCTATAATACCAGCATAAAGAAAAATAAAATCACGCTTTATAAAATTATTCTTCAATCTCCATTCTTGATTTTTATCTGCCACAAAAATCTTCAAATCCACTCCATTTGGTAACCAATAAACATTTTTATCCGGGAAACGCTTTTTTATGTTCGCAACGATTCCTTGGGTTTGTCCAGTAATCAAAAATGATCTTTTGTAAAAAAACTCTTCCATCAATGTGCTCAAACGCAATACAGTCTTATTGCTTACCAAACCGAGTTTCTCTGCACTCTCAGGCCATAAATCAGAGATATTGAAAATGAATTTCGAACGATGAATAATTGACAATAACCATCCTGTTTTACCCAAGAACAAAGGTGGACTTTCACAAATAATGAAATCATGTTCCTTGAGCCTGAAACATCCCATAAAAAAAGACGAAAGAACGAATGAATAATAATTAAGTAATCTTTTTACGATTGATTTACTTTTAGAAACATAAATGAAACTACGAAGTATAGACAATCCTTCCATTTTTTCCTTTACAAAAAACTTCCCTTTGAATTCTGGATGTATTTCCATAGAAGGATAATTTGGCATGGCAGTAAGAATTGTCACCTCTGCTCCTTTTTTTTGCAAACGAATAGCCAACTCAAACAATCTATTTTGAGGAGCTCCTATTTCTGGAGGAAAATACTGAGTGAGTATGACTATTTTCATTTTATCAATGATAAGCGGAAAATAGATTTTCGTTTTGTATCACATGGTGGTATTCATCCAATTTATTTCCACTTCCTACCACACTTGCTTGTCCTAAATGAGAATGATTGCCTATGATAGAATCATGATCCACCAATGCTTTTGAATTAATAATGCAATTCTCTCCTATAACAACAGAAGCATTGATAACTACGCCTGCCAGAATAACCGTTCCTTCTCCTATTATTACATTTGATGCGAGAGAAGAAAACGGATGAACTATTGTAACAGGTATCATATCACTTTTTAATGCATTGTATTTTTCTGCACGAATCTTATTATTACCGATTGCCAAAATGAATCCTTCAGCATGTTTATTTAAATCTGTAGAATTACAAATGACTTTATAATTTCCGTAAATTATTGTTCCCACAGAAACGGAATCATCTGCAAATCCCATTAATTCAAATTTATTTTCCTTCACAACAGCATCTGCCACCACTTTTCCGTGCCCACCTGCCCCTAAGATAATGACTTTCATTTTTTGCATAATTCATTGTATTTTGTTTCTACTAATTTCATATTCTTATTCCAATCAGCTTTTTCATCAATGATGGATTGATTGACGGAAAAAGACTTCAAAAAAATAGTATCGTAATCTTGATATACTTTCAATATCACATCGCTCAAAGTTTCAACATCATTTGTCTTCACTAAAAAACCGTTTTCTTTATCGGTTATCCATTGAGTATTTGCAGGAATATCTGAAGCTACACAAATCGATCCGCAGGCCATCGCTTCGTTGAGAGAAATATTATTCCCATCAGACAAAGAAACTGAAACAAAAAGATGTGAATCCTTCAGTACTTCGGCAATCTTTGATTGTTGAACCTTCCCATAAAAAGTAGTGATCGATTTCAAATCCAACTCTTCAACCATTGTTTCCACCATTTTTCTCTTGCTACCATCACCGATGAGATTCAGTTTTATTCCTGGAATCTTATCTTTCAATTTAGAAACAGATTTCAATAAATGAGGAATATTATAAACATCTTCAAAATTTCTGGTACTCGTAATAATGAAACTCTCAGAAGTAACATTTCTGTTTTTTGCATTAAATATATTTGTATCAATTCCAAAAGGTACCACTGAAAATTTATTTAAATCGCCCAAGTCATAATCTAAAATCACTTTTTTCATGTGATCCGCCATTAATGTAATTGCATCCGCCTTTTTGAAAATATATCGCACCATTTTACGATAAAGTGAAGAATGAATGGGTGAAATTAAAACGTCTGTACCCAATGCAGTAACTAAAAACGGATGAAAACCACTTCTAGCCCCCAACCAACCATAACTAGTTGCATAATGAGCGTGAAGAATATCAGGTTTAATTTTTTTAATTAATCTTCGCACTTTACCTCCTTGAAACAATACCTTTTTATTTCCGCCTTTAACAGAAATATCTCCAGCGTCTAAATGATAAAAATGAACATTTTCTATTGGTGAATTTTTCAAAGAAATTAAATGAATCTCATGTCCCAACGCATGAAAATGTGCACACCAACGTTTGGTATGAATACTTTCGCTATCTGCTAAGAAACAAATTCTCATT
>CAMBFX010000204.1 GCA_945865695.1 Chryseobacterium gleum
GATAAAATGAAAAATCGTTTGGCAACGCATTTAATTGCTGTTTCAGGTGAGTGTCGTGATTTTGTCATTCAAAAAGAAAAGGCCAATCCCAGTAAAGTTTATTTAGTGAACCATGGTGTTGATGTAAATGAGACGACTTTGGCTACAAACGAACAAATGGAGTTTATCCGAAAGAAATATAATCCAGAAAATAAATTAATGGCCATGATGGTGGCTCGTTATATTGATTGGAAGGGATATATTTATTTTATAAAGGCAGCGGTAGAAGTTTTGAAGAAAAATGAAAATATTATTTTTTTAGGTATAGGAACTGGTCCGCAGCTACCCGAATTACAAAAAATGATCAATGAACTTGGTATAGAAAAGAATTTTATTCTTACTGGATTTATTCAACGTGATTTAATTCCTGCAGTTTACCAGGCTGGTGATTTTTATGTCCACACAGCCTTTAGAGAACCCTTCGGATTTGTAATTGCAGAAGCCATGTTGAATGGATTGCCGATGGTAACTACTCCAACTGGAGCAGCAGGTGATGCCATTCGCCATTTAGAAAATGGTTATTTGGTAGATTATCATAACGTCGAGCAACTAATCGATGGAATTAATTATTTGTCTGCATTATCTCCATCCGAGCGAAAAGAAATTGGAAATAAAGCTAAAATGACTGCAGAAAAGATGTTTTCATTCGATAATATGTGGAAAGGTTATACTGAAATTTATGAAGAAGCAATTGCAAAATTGAAATGAAAAGTCAACGAAAAGATGTTCTCGTATATACCTTCCAAAGCTTGGAAGATCCTTTAATAAAAGGATTAATGTTGCAGTATCTAATTGATATTTCAAAAGGAAATATGTATCGTTTTCATCTTATTACGCATGAACAAAAAAATTTTAAATTATCAGCAACGGCTTCCAAGATTAAAAAAATAGAATTAGAACAGTTAGGCATCATTTGGCATCCATTAGATTATCATACTGGAAAGTTTTTATTGATTAAAAAATTATTGGATTTTTTAAAAAGCTTTTGGATTTGTTTACGAATTAGAATAATATTTCGCACAAAGGTTATCATTGGATTTCTTCCAATAGCAGCAGGCTTTAGTGCTATTCTTGCACCAATTCTTCGAATGAAATTAGTCACTTATTGCTTCGAGCCACACAGTGAATACATGATCGATTTTGGTATATGGAGCAAAAAAAGTTTAAAGTATGCCTTATTGAGAAAATATGAGCGAAGTCAAATTGAAATTTCATCTGATATAATTGTACCAACAACTCATACTGAGAGATTGACAAATAGAATAAATCCCTTTGCGCGTAAATATGTATTTCCAATTAGTATTGATACCGACAAAAATATTTTTGACGATTTAGCAAGAAATAGAATACGAAAACAGTATTTAATAAATAATAAAACAACCCTCTTGTACATGGGTAAATTCGGTGGGATTTACTATGGAGTTCCTGTTCTAATAGATTTTCTAGTGAAATTTCATTCACTAGAAAATTATCATGTTCTCATCATATCTTCCGACAAAGAGGAAATAGATTCTTATATCATAAAAAAAGGTTTAGATCAAACATTTTTCACAGTTTTAAATTACATTCCTTATGAAAGAATACATGAATTTATTTCTGTTGCTGATTTTGGACTTGTAGCTGTTCCACCATTGCCCTCGCAAAAATATCGAACACCTGTGAAAACTGGATTATATTTAGCTTGTGGAATTCCATATTTAATTAATAGAGGAATTGCTGAAGACGACACCATTGCAGAAAGAGAAAATGTGGGAGTTGCGGTAGATGATTTAATAAATACAGATATTAATTTACTACATCTATCTATTTTAAAGATGCTAAATGATCCGAGTCACCATGAGCGCTGTCGTAATACTGCAATAAAGTATCGAAGTCACAAACAAGCAGTGAAAGTTTTAGACGATATTCTTAAACATCATTATATTTGAATATGAGAATTTTGGTAACTGGAGGTAATGGTTTTATTGGTTCTGCCTTGGTGGGTTCTTTATTAGCTAAGGGGCATCAAGTAACTGTGGTTACTTATTCCAAAGTAATTCAACTAAGGCCTCATGAAAATTTAATGATAAAAATTGGAGATTATGCCGATTTAAAATTCATGGACGAATATCTTCCAGGAACGGATTTTTTGATTCATTTGGCTTATACTACTGTTCCCGAAAATTCTGTGAAAGACCCAGTTTTTGATATCGATTCAAACGTTATATCTTCGCTTCGACTCATCGAAGGAATGCATAAGAACTTCGTTAAAAAGTTGATTTTCGTTTCCTCTGGTGGAGTAATTTATGGCGAGAATAACTCGATTATTAGTGAAAATTCTGAACTTCGACCAATTTCTTCTTACGGTATTTCAAAATATATTTTGGAAAAAAATATTGACCTACTTAGTCAACAATTAGAGATTCAATCCTGTATTCTTAGAATTGCTAACGCTTATGGTCCTGGTCAACACGCAAAAAGAAATCAAGGTGTAATCAATATTTGGTCTGATAATATTCGTAATGAGAAAGAGATAAATTTGATTGGTACCGGTGACTTAATTCGAGATTTTATTCATATTGATGATGTTGTTTCAGCATTTCATAAGGTGCTTGAAAAAAATGTAACTGGTACATTTAATATTGGCACTGGTGTGGGCACTAACTTGAATAGAATTTTGAATTTGTTGGAAGAAGCGATAGGAAAAAAAGCATTGATAAAGTATATTCCCGATAGAGGATTCGATGTCTCAAGTAATATTTTATCGACCGATCTTTTTAGGAATAAAACCGGATGGAATCCATTGATAGATATTAGAACTGGAATCCACAGGGTAATTAATGAGGTTCCTAGCTTTTGAGGTATTCTTTTTGTTTCTGGTTTTTTGCTAAATAATTTAATATATATAAACCACTTATCAGAAATGGCAGCATGGGAATTTTGAATCGCATAAGTGCTCCGTAATTTGAAGTGGTTATGCCGAGCATAAAAGAAAATAAAAGTGAAAATAACATACAAAACATTGGTAAAGGGTTATTGTAAATAATGCTTAAAATTCTTTTAGGCTTGTATAAGAGAATTAGTTTAAATATTAAATAGATAATTAATATATTTTCCATGGCAGATAAAATCATAAATGGAGAATCTGCTTCCCATAAAAATGGTCGAATCATTCCGGCTATTGTAGCTGAAGGAAAGAGTCGTAATGCACTAGAGGGTGTTCCATCAAAATTACCGATATCAAAACTTTTACCCTCATAATATTCCTGCTTTAAGTCATTTTGAGTGACAGAGGCAGTATTTAATGCCTTCTCGACAGAAAATTTATCCAAACTATCGCCAAGCATACTAAAAAACAAAACAGAAAAAACTCCAATAAAAATAATTATAATTGGAATAAAAAGGAAAGCTATCGATGATTTACGAAATTTAGAAATTCTTTCGTAGAAAATCCAAAACAATGCACCTGGAAATAAAAGCATGAAAATATATGGTTTAATACCTAGGATAATCAATGAAAAAATAGTCAAGGAGATGTAATTATTGACCTTGTGTTTTTTTAAAATGAATATTTCATGCATTTGATAGGTGAATATACATGTACCCATAAGTGTAAAAGAATCTTTTAATACACCCGAACCCCAAAAAATAGCTGATGGTAAAAACAATATCGCAATGGCTAATTGGAAATGCAACTTTGGGTAATAACGATAAAATAACTGATAAAGTTTCCAGATACCTTGATAGGTGAAATAACTTATAAGTACACTAGTTATTAAATAACTTTTTCCAGTAATGATTGTAAGAGGGCTGATTAATTTAACCACGAGATAAGTTTTTGTATCTTCAAAAATATACTCATAAGGAAATCCAGTATAAAAGTCAAAATAAGAACGAGCTTCTTCTGTTGGTGGAGAAAATAAAACACTGAAATAAGAACTTGGATTTTTATAGAATAAATTAGCCATCGACATAGAAGATTCGAAATAACGTAACGTATCACCACCATTATAGAAATAATAATAGATTAATAAAAAGAAAATTACACCGAAGAACTTCGCATAAAACCCCCATACATAATATTTATATTCGGGTTCCCGTTCAATTCTTAATTGTTTTTTTCGATGGGTAATTAAGGTAAAGGCAATAAAAAGAATGAAAAGCATAAACCATTCCCAGAAGTGGATATATATATTCTGAATTTGATAAACAGTCTGGGTATCTATATCAAGCAGGAACGACATATTTCAAAGATACTCACTCATGATGATACTTCTCACCTTTCAAAATTGAATAACCACGATACAATTGTTCATACAAAATCATTCGAACCATTTGATGAGTGAAGGTCATTCCTGATAAGCTTATTTTTCCATTTGATCTTTTGATAATATCTTCTGCAAATCCAAACGGCCCCCCAATAATCAATACAAGTTGCTTGGTGTTCGACTCCTGTTCTCGCAATAAAAAGTCGTTGGCAAATTGTGTTGAACTAAAAGTTTTACCCTTTTCATCCAATAAAATCACCTTGTCTGAAGGTAAAAATTCCTCAAACAATAATTTCGCCTCTTTCTTCCTCAACTCTTCAGAAGAAAGTTTTAAACCCTTCCCCGGATCTTTTATTATCTTAATTGTGAAGTCAGTATATCTTTTTATTTTATCAATATATTGATTTTCAATTACCTTAAACTCTTTTTGATCGGTTTCTCCTATGAGTAGCACTTTAACCTTCATTTTATTTTTATTTCAACGTGTATAAATAATTCTAAACACTCTTCCATCAATCCGTAAAAAATCGCATTTTGGTCTGAAATTTGCAATTTACCAAACAAATCTAATTAAAATGAAGAAGATATTGACCGCCTTTTTAATGTTCATCTCGATGAACTTGTTTGCTCAAACAGATATCACAACCGATGTTGAAGGTTTGATTAAGGCAGGTAATTCAAAAGACCTTGCAAAATATTTTAC
>CAMBFX010000205.1 GCA_945865695.1 Chryseobacterium gleum
TTTCTAATTATATTTTGATGCAAGGTGAGTTTGTGATTATTTGTCCTATTGCAGATACCGCATTATTTTCTCCTTTCTGAAATGTGATTGGTGTTCCGTCATTTCCTTCGTTAAACAACACCGGAGATGATGTGATAATCAAAAATAACAATGGAAATCTCATTGACAAAGTAAGTTTTTTAGATGATTGGTATAACGATGCGGTGAAAGATGATGGAGGTTGGTCGCTGGAATTAAAAAATCCAACTTTACCTTGTAGTGGTTCTAATAATTGGATTGCTTCTAATGATGCTTCTGGAGGAACTCCTGGAACAATTAATTCTGTTTTTGATAATTCCCCAGATGCAACTGCCCCGAGAATTATTTCTATTTCTGTTTCTTCACTTTCACAAGTCATCGTGAATTTTTCTGAAAGTATGGATAGTTTATCCTTAACAGGTGCTACATTCAGTTTCAGCAATGGATTAACCGCAACAAACATTTTACCTATCGGGCCAGAATTCAATTCTGCTATTATTGATTTTACTCCTGTAATTGATTCTTTAACACTTTATACGTTGAATATTTCTGGCGCAACCGATTGTTCTGGAAATTCAATTACAACAACGAATTCCTCATTCGGTATTGGTGTGAAACCACATGCATTTGAGTTAGTCATCAATGAAATTTTTCCCGATCCTGCAGGTTCACCAGGTTTACCAGAAAATGAATTCATAGAAATTAGAAATGTAACATCTAAGTTAATTTCATTAAACGGATGTGTTTATTCGGATCCAACTTCAATAGCAATTTTAGGAAACGAAGTCATTTATCCTAATGGATTTTTAATTATTTGTACTGCCGCAGATGAACAGTTGTTTGACGCTAATTTGGGCCGAGCATTGGGAATTTCTCCATGGCCATCCTTGAATAATGCAGGAGATTCATTGATACTTAAAAATGCAGATGGAGAAATTATTCATCGCTTAAATTATTCGGATTCTTGGTATCAGGATGCCACAAAAGAAGATGGTGGTTGGACATTAGAAATGATAGATCCGCTCAACCCTTGTGGTGAAGAAAACAATTGGCGAGCGTCCATTCACCCTGATGGAGGAACTCCAGGAAGTGTAAATTCTGTGAATGGATTCAATCCCGATAACACAGCGCCGATAATTGAAAACGCGGCTGCTTCAGATAGCGTAACATTAGAAATTATTTTTGACGAAACCATGGATAGTTTATCTATGGTAACTGCAAATTATTCAATCAACAATAGTGTAAATATTTTATCGATTAATTATGTGAACGAGAAAAAAGTAAAAGTAAATATTGATCCAATCACCTATTTTCAATTTGATATTATTTATACTGTCTCTATTATCGGGTGTGCAGATTGTATTGGAAATACCAATGTAATTTCTAAAAACTTTGCTCTTCCCGAACAAGGAAATACTGGAGATTTAGTAATTAATGAGGTGCTTTATGATGCCCGAGAAACTGGAGCAGACTTTGTAGAAGTATATAATAATTCGAATAAAATAATTTCTCTTAAAAATTGGAGTTTTGCCAATTTTGCCAATGATACCGTTTCAAATATAGAAATTATTTCTACCGAAGAACTACTTCTTTTCCCAGGAGAATATGCAGCCTTTACCGAAGATAAGAATAATATTTTATACGAATATCCATTAGGAAATGCACCAAGAATTTTTGAAGTGATTGACTTACCTTCCTACAATAACGGTGAAGGAACAGTTTACTTAATTAACGATGAAAACGAAATGGTCGATCAGTTTACCTATAGCGATGATTTACATTTTGCGCTTTTAAATGCTGTTGATGGGATTTCATTAGAACGATTGGATTTTAATCGTCCCACGAGTGATAATACCAATTGGCATTCGGCAGCAGAAAGCGTGAATTTTGCCACACCTGGTTATTTGAATTCACAATACATTTCTACCGAAAATACGGGCACCGTTTCTATTGATCCCAATGTTTTTTCTCCCGACAATGACGGTTATCAAGACGTAATTAATATTTCATATGAATTTACTGAACCAGGATTTGTAGCGAGTGTAATTATTTTTGATGCCGCTGGTAGAATCGTGAAACACCTCGTGCAAAATGAATTATTAGGCGCTTCTGGTGTAATGTCATGGGACGGAATAAATAATCGCAGGGAGAAAGCAGGAATAGGCGCCTACATCTGTTATTTCGAAGTTTTCAATGCTAACGGAAAAGTGGAGAAATTTAAAATCCCTTTTGTTTTAGCGGGAAAATTCTAAATTCGCAATGGAAAACCTTCCTTCTAAAAGAAAAATTTCGCACTATTTTCAAATTTCAGAACCAAACGACGATGCGTTAACTAAATGGTTGAAATCAATTTCATTTTTATCGGCATTAATCGCTCTTTTGATTTTTACCGATTATTTTCTCCCTCATAAAAAAGAAAATCACGAGATTAAATCGATGAAAGTACGTAATGGTTTTTCAGAAATAGATTATGCTATTTATCAAAAATTAACTACAAAATTAGGCGAAGAAGAATTTTGGTTAATACTAAACGGCGAAGAGTTTTCCATTTCCGAAGAAAATATGAAAAAATTAATCTCGGGTGAAAATATCACACTTTATAAAACCATGATTTTCGGAATTAAGGTAAAAGCAAAAAGTAAAAATGATTCAAATGAAATTCTCCCTTTTCTGAATGTTTACGGATTCTTGATTTTCATTCCTATTTTAATGATTCTAATGTTTTTCGCTATGAGAATTTTCAACCATAAAACCGAAGTAATGCTGAGTATCGGCGTAATCAATATTTTTTTGTTAGTGGGATTTGGCGTTTTGTTGTTGTTTTATTGAAATTTTCTTTCTTTTTTTATTTCTAAAATAACGGAAACCATTCATGAAAAATTTACCTCCCAAAAAGAAATTTACTTTTAGGCCCCCTTTTTTTGCAAAGGAAATAATTTTTCATTGATAGAAATGCAATTGATCTTTGCAATGATTGGTCAGAAATACAAACTTTTGCTCCAAACTGGATTTTATGTTCAGGCCCATATTTTAATTACTATCAGAATTAAATTTGGAATGAAAATAAATTTAAGCCCTAGATAAAGCATCCTAACTTTAATTTCAGGCTTGTTTTTAGCCTGATTAAAGAGAAAAATTAAGATTACTAAACTTTCTGCATTCTGTTCTAAAATCCCTTTAAAATTCAAACTATGTCGTTACCGTATTTTCTTAAATAGGGAATACGTGCTTTTTACGTGTGGGCTAAAAAACACCCAAAACTTAGTTTTTTAAAAATTTTTATCGGTTAACTGGTTTGGTATAAAATCAAATACACCGGAGATATACCCCGGTGTATTTGATTAAAATTATTTTTAAAGAAATATTACTCGATTATAATTTTCTGTGTAGACGATTTTCCGTCTTTACTTATTTCAATCATGTATACGCCAGCTGCGTTCTGATCGAAATCAAAACTATTTGTTAATGCAGACAGATTCTGAGAATAAATCAATCTTCCTGAAAGATCTGTCATTTTTAACTTGGCACCCACTAAACCTGCATTTACGTTAATAGTAAAAACTCCTTTGCTAGGGTTCGGGTAAATAGAAAATTTCAAATCATTTACTTCATTTATTTCCATACCAGTTGGACACATTCTTCTAACTCTACCGTTAGTAGTATAACCTCCATCAACCAAATATAAACAACCTTCGTTTCCAACTGTAATATCAATTAAAGCTGTAGATGTACTTGATACGGATGCGGTAGAGGTAACAACATCCGATGCAGGCAACGCATTTAACGTAAAGTCCGTAATGTTTCCATTGTTATAGTCAACAACCAATAAATGATTTGAAAATTCAGGCATTAAAGTATGATCATAAAGTACGATACCTGTTACCGCAGGCGGACCAGCCCAATCTTCCATTGGTAGAATAGAAGAAATCATACTGCAAAGTGTAGTTGTTGAATTATAATTATAGAAGCCTTCACAAGTAGGCCACCCATAATTTCCTCCTTTATGGATAATATTTACCTCATCCCAAGTATTCCAACCATTTTCTGCAGAATACATAGAATCATTTAATGAAGAAAAAGTAAAATCAAACGCATTTCTATGCCCATAGGACCAAATTCTATCATCATTCCCAACAGCTGGGTTTCCATCATCATAAAATGGGTTATCGGTTGGAATAGTTCCGTCTGCATTTAATCTTAAAAACTTACCAAAAGGATTATTAGTAATGTCTTGAGAATTTGTTTGGGTTGCTCTATCACCTATTGAAATATACATTTTACCATCTGGGCCAAAGTGAATATTTCCTCCTGTATGATTTCCTGCCGTATATGGATCAGCTAAATCAAAAATTACCGTGGGATTAGAACCAACTCCATTGGTTTCAGTAAGTCGAACTACACGAATACGACTAGTAGTAATTTTATGATTGTAAAAAACGTATACATAATGATTAGTATTAAAATCTGGATCTAATTCTACTCCTAAGACACCTCTTTCGAAGTAAATTTCTGCACTATCTGTAAAATCCCATAGGGTAGCTTGTAAAGTGCCGTTTCCATTATAAACTTCAACTTTTGCATTTACTGCAGGGTCATTTCCTCCTCCCTTTAATGAAAGAAACATCCTATCATCTGGGGCAATATCCAATGCAACTGGATAATCCAAACCAGTGATAATATTGGTTGTTGTATACTGTGCGTTGACACTAGACGACCCAATGAATAAAGCAATTATTTTAAACAGTTTTTTCATAATTCTAAATTTAAGTCTGTAAAAGTAAACCAAATCACTTGATTTTATTGATTACATTCTTTAGAAACGCTACTTCGTTTGCTAACTCCTCTTTTTCCTTCTTTAATTGCTCTATCCTTTGAAGAACTGCGTTACTTTCTGAATCTGCATACAAATATTGCAGGAAATCATGTTCCAAA
>CAMBFX010000206.1 GCA_945865695.1 Chryseobacterium gleum
AAGTCCCATAATAGTAGCTCCATAAAACATTCCCATTAAGATCTGCTTTTGAAAGTCGATATTTCGCACCTGAAATCAAAATAAGATTGTTATCAGGACTTAACTGGACATCATTGATACCATTTTGAATTCCAGTATTAGTATTTAAAGTAAGATTATTATTGATATCGATTTTAGCCAAAAGATTCGAATAAAAAGAATTATTGGCAAAAATAAAGGCGGTATTATTATAAATGAATTTATCATAAGAAAACCAATTAATTTCCGATGTCGGATCAAAATCTCGCAACCACAGTTGATTTCCATTTGAATTATAGGCGTACAATTGGGCTGAAGTAACAGTAAAAATTACATCATCACCTGGCCCTGGGTAGTCAAATTCCTTATAGCTAGTTACAAATAAACAAGTATCATTTACTAATCCTAATGAATGAGGAGTATATGAAGTATCGGCAAAACTTTGAATTTGTTGAACCCAAACCAAATTTCCATTGAGAGCATACTTTTGCAAGACTATTTTGGATTTATAAAAGCCAAGTTTTTCCTTATGCAAAATATAAACGTGATTTGAAGTATCAAATTTATAATCTATAATTGTATTATTGAAAACAGAATCATTACCATAAGTTTTGGTATAAATTGTGTCTCCAAGCATGTCATATTTTACAATAACTAATCGTTGGCCATTTATAGTGTTTTTCCTTCCAATCACATCAATTGTATTACCATTTGTTTTTATAGTCGGAAATTCAGAATAATAATTCTGTAATTCCGTATTAAAGTCTCGTGACCATAATAAAGGTGATTGAGAAAATGATCGTGTCATTAGCCCAACCAATAGTAATATAATCGCGAATTGTCTCATAGTATTGTGCCTAACTTACTTATACCCTCACTTTTTTGACGCCAATACCTCCATTTTGGATCGATTGGCGTACCTTTGATTAATTATCCAAATCTAATAAAATTATCCTCATTTCCTTCATTTTTTTGAATTATTCGTTCGGTTAACAAGTTTATCAAAATCAGATTCCATTAGTTTATCTTGAATCAAATTGAACTTATCAAATTCCTTTTCGGCTAATTCAATGGCAATTTCATGGCTAACCGAACCTTTATGATCTAAAATCGCTTCTTCGTTGAATTCTAAAAAGGCATCTAATTTTTGTTTCCAATCTTTCATCATCATGATAACACCTTTTTTTGCTTGGCTTTCGGCATAATCGAGATACATGTTCACCATCCGATTTAATCCGTCTAATTCCGCTGTATCTAAGTAGTTTTTAGCAATACTGATATCTGTTTTACGAATTCTACCATCTGGAGAGTTTTTCCAATTAGTAAGTCCCATATTCGGTTTTTTACTATCCACTCTTGATGAAATTATTTCTGCTGCTGTTTTTCCAGTGATCGCCCAATGCAATTTGTTTTGTACCGTAGCAAAAAACTCATTTGTTAATTCTGAATTAAACACATAATCTGAACTGCATTGAGAATAAATATCCGTGATTTTCTGATAAAAACGCCTTTCGCTACTTCGAATATCTCTGATGCGAGCCAATTGTTCATCGAAATAATCCTTACCAAAAATGATTTGGGGATTTTTTAATCTATCATCATCCATCGTAAAACCTTTGATGATGTATTCTTTTAATCTTTCGGTTGCCCAAATTCTAAATGCCGTTGCTTGTGAACTATTTACTCGATATCCCACCGAAATGATGGCGTCTAGATTGTATATTTTCACATTTGATTCTTGCGTTTTTCCTTGAATTGCACCATGTTTCGTGGTATGTTCCAAAATGGAACTAACCACCTCTTCTTTAAGTTCACCAGTTTCAAAAATGTTTTTTAAATGTTTGGTTATAGCTGGTCGTTGTACCCCAAATAAATCAGCTATTTTTTGTTGTGTCAACCAAATGGTTTCATCCTTCAAATACATTTCAACTTTTACTTTGCCGCTGGGTGTGGTATAAAGTAAAATCTCATTGAATCCCTTGGAATTAGTAATAGATTTTGTGCTCCTATTCATATTTAAACTTCTTTTATCAAATATAACTTTTTATTGTTGTTTTTTAATTTTTAAAGAACGATTTGTTGGTTATAAGTCATCAAATGGACTTTTTATATTTTGAAGACTTTTGGTGCTAACATGGGTATAAATTTCGGTGGTTTTAGAGCTTGAGTGACCCAATAATTCCTGAATAAATCTTAAATCTGTACCTGATTCTAACAAATGAGTAGCATAACTATGCCTTAGCCAATGAAGCGAAACAGGTTTTTTTATTCCTGCTTTCAAAATGGATTGCTTTAAAACTTTTGCCAAACTTTCTGCACTGTATTGCCCTCCAGTTTGCCCTTCAAATAACCATTTCTTCGGTTTAAAGGCTAAATAATATTCTCGCAGCATTTCTATTATTTTTTCAGATAATGGAACAATTCTATCCTTTCTTCCCTTGGATTGTTTTATGATTAACAATTTTCTTTTCGAATCAACTTGTGTTAATTGTAAATTCAATAATTCACTTCTACGCAAACCACAAGAGTAAATTAAACTCAACATGCTTTTATGCTTCAGATTTCCGTTAACTGTAAGAATTGCTTTCACTTCTTCTTTACTTAAAACATTGGGCAATAATTTTGGTGTTTTTGGTCGATGAATCAGTTCAATTTCCATTTTTCTATTTTGAATCGTTTGAAAAAACAACTTTATGCTGTTGACCATCTGATTTTGGTACGAAGCGGAAAGTCCATTCTTCAAAATATAATCATTATTGAAATTAATCAAATCTTCATTGGTAATTTCTTCCAATTTCTTCTCCGAATAAAATCTTAAAAAAATTATCAATGCTTCAGTATAGGTATTTACCGTACTTTCACTATATCTCCGTGATCGCATCCAATTTTTAAAGCGATCCATTTTTTCTAAACCTTCTTTTGTGATAGAAGGTAAATAATGGGAAGACGAAACTTTTAACTGAGGTAATTGAGGTGGTGGTTGGTTTAATTTATCAATATTCAATAGGGCTATGCCATTTATCAATACTTTCAATTCATCCAATTTCTCCTTTGAATCAGGCATAAGCCATGCTTTTTGAGAATAACTCCAATGAGATTCTTGGATTTTTTTTATTTCATTGATGAGGTTTTGATTATATGGAAATTGTAAAGCAATTTTAATTTCCTTGTTATGCACTACCCTTTGGGCAATAATATTCTCGCTTCTTGAAGAAGTGTTTTGTTGTAGCATTTTTGACAGTTGTTGTAGTTAATTCAAACAAAAATAGAATGAATTATTTTTACTATCAAAAAAAACTAAATTTTGTAGTCAAAAAAAGAAGGCAGATTATATTAATTACTAAACTCGGTAGTAATCGCCTTTCCAATTCTTAATGGCTTTTTTAATTTCTATAGAAGATAAATTCTCTTGGATGGCACGCTCCACCAATTCAACGAATTCTTCATCACTCGCAAAACGCAAAGCAATGATTTGTGGCATTTTTAAATTTTGATCTAATCTTTTTCCATTTAGAATAAAATACCTAAGATTTTCTTCAGCACGAATTGCTCTATCTTGAGCCTTAAGAGCAAAAGAACGCGCATGAAGTCCAATACTAAGGATGGTGAAGGTTAGTAAAATTAAAATCGCATTGAACAATGAAGTATTTTTATTTTCGGTAAAGCAATAAATTGAAGTCAAAGTAATCAATGCAATAATTAAAAGAAAGGTAAAGTAATGATACGAGGGAACCAATTGAGGATGGTTAGAATAATTTTGAGTTTTCATGTAGGCTTTGATTTAATAATTAAAATTCAGTTTTTGATGTTGAGATTCCGAATCGTTCGTTCCTCACTTTCGGGATAATGGAATCTAATCTCTTACTTCGCCTTTCGGCTACTAAGAGCCAAGATTCCATAAAAATAGGGTAAGCTACTTGTATCGCACCGCTACAACCATCGACCTTTGCTTCGTTCCCGACCTGGAGGATTAGACAGGAGCTGATCGTACAAGACTTACCCCGCACAAAAGTAAAGAAATATCATGAATAACAAAATGGAAATTGATCCTCTTAAATACTTAGATAATGAGTGATTTACAAAAATAATGAAATTTATTTTTGAGTAAAAAGACCTATTTTGATTTATTTTTGATTTTAGCCCTCACCAAATCATAGGAATGGTCAATCCACTCTTTCATCAATTTTGGTGCAACAGAACCATCCATTTTAATCGTATTCCAATGTTTTTTGTTCATATGGAAACCTGGAATTACGGCTGGATATTTTTCGCGTAAATACAAAGCTAATTCGGGATCGCATTTAACATTAAAGCGCACAGGTTGTTCATCCAGGGGTAATAATAGAAATACTTTTTCGTTGGTTTTAAAAACCAAAACATCAGGGCCAAATGGAAGTATTTCTTCGCAATGGGGTTTTGTCAAACAATATTCGCGAATTTCTTCGAGGTTCATTTTGAATTATAATTTCAAACTAGTGGAGCGTTTTTTCAAAGGTATAACTAACGTTTTGACCGTTAAATATAAACACTTTTATAATAGGATTTCTTTAAAAACTCCAACTCAAACTCAAGTTTCCGTTCATTTCCATGAATCCCAATTGTGTATCTGTTGCCAGTTTTTGTAAAAGTGTTGTTGTAAAATTTATTCCTGGTCTTCCGGCTTTGGTATTTTTTAATTTTGGTTGATAACTCAACGTAAAACGATGATTCAATATTTTCCCAGTTATAATTGAGTTAGTAATGGCATAGTTGAATGTACTTCCTGCCATTAAACGCATCGTGTTTTTTAAAAGAGATTTGGTAAAATTTAAATTCGGGCCCGCCATTATGGATTCCATATTCAACATGGTGGTGTAATTCGCATTCAAGGCAAAAGTAATTCCAGTTTTGGATTTTACATGATTCAAAGTATAACCTAAATTTCCATT
>CAMBFX010000207.1 GCA_945865695.1 Chryseobacterium gleum
AGAATATAAATAACCAAGAAAAGCACGATGTTTAGAATGGAAATTCTAAAACTATCTGTGAAAGTAATAAGTGTTGTATCGAAAAAAAGTAACATGTATTTTTTATTTAATGACCACGATTCCTAATTTTTTTGCCAATGTTTTTTTAAGTTCGTTCAATAAATGAATATAACCCAAATTTTCTTGAACAGCTAATTCGTCTTTTTCTTCTTTTAAAACTTCTTGCAATTGATAGGTGATTTGCATCACTTTGCTCAATTTATATTTATACAAAATTTCCAATATGCTAGAAGAAAGATAATCTTCCTCGTCCTTAGTAAAAATTCGATGTTTATCTTTCCATTTATCACTCAAAAGATAATTATCAGCAATAATATCTACTACAAATTTATTAAATTCAGGATCAGGCTTACGTAAAAAATAATCTGCTGTGGGAACTACTCCTGTTTCTAAAACAGCAATGTATTCTTTCAAAATTTCTTGATGTAATTTATTTTCAGGTTCGAGATTATCTTTTTTCAATTCGTAAATTACAAATTCTGCCACCGAAACTTCAATAACAATTTTATTATTCTCCTCGTCAAAAACAGGTTTGTCTTCACTATCTAAAATATCAAATCGAACGGGAAGATGTCCGTATTTAATCATTTTACGAATCAATTCTAATTCTTTCGGATAAACTTCATCTACTTTAAAAGCTTCAATTTTTTCAATTGTTTTCTGAACAACAGGAGCCGAATCTTCTTTGAATCCGTCTTGCTTACTAAAGTTTTTTCTTCGTTGTTTATTTAATTCGTTGATTAACGTTTGCTCGGTAAGGTCAAAAATCTTACTACATTCTTTCACATAAACCGAACGAATAATTTGATCGGGAACTAATGCAATAGAGTTGACAATTTCATGTATCAAACCTGCTTTTTTGATGGGATCAGCTTGCGCTTCTTCCATGAGCAAACTCGTTTTGAAAACAATAAAATCTTTTGCGTTTTTTGAAATATAATCATGTAACTCGTCAGTAGAAACTTTTTTCGAATACGAATCGGGGTCATCTCCATCAGGAAATAAAACCACCTTCACATTCATTCCTTCTTCGAGAATCATGTCTATTCCACGAAACGATGCTTTTATTCCTGCATTATCTCCATCATAAAGAATGGTGATGTTGGGAGTAAATCTTTTTATTAATCTAATCTGATCCGTAGTTAATGAGGTTCCACTCGAAGCAACTACATTTTCAACTCCTGATTGATACAAGGAAACTACATCCGTATATCCTTCCACCAAAAAGCAATTATCATTAGCAATTATCGATTTTTTTGCGAAAGCAAGTCCGTATAAAGTTTTACTCTTATTGTAAATTTCAGTTTCTGGACTGTTGAGGTATTTCGGAATTTTTTTATCCGTTTTCAGTGTACGCGCACCAAAACCAATAACTTTTCCTGTATGATTATGTATCGGGAAAACGACTCTATCGCGAAAGAAATCGAAAAATTTTCCTTCACGCTCTTTTGCTAAACCAGTTTTTACTAGTAACTCCGAATTGTATCCATGCTCGTGAGCTGCAGTCAATAAATCTTCATAGTTCTCGGCAGCATATCCCAATTGAAATTTCTCAATCGTTGCCTCATTGAAACCACGTTCTTTGAAATAAGTTAAACCGATATTTTGTCCCGCTTCAGTTTCAAAAAGATTTTTTGTATAATGACGTTGCGCAAAGGATGAAATGATAAATAATTCTTCTCGTTCATTTTTTTCTTTGATATCATCCGGAGAGAGTTCTTCTTCCTCAATCGGAATATGATATTTGGCAGCAAGATAACGCAACGCTTCTGGGTAAGTGGAATGCTCATGTTCCATCACAAAATTCACTGAGTTTCCTCCAGCACTGCAACCAAACCATTTGTAAATTCCTTTTACTGGTGAAACCGTAAACGAAGGTGTTTTTTCATTGTGAAACGGACAAGAACCAATATAATTGACGCCACGTTTTTTCAACGTGATAAAATCCCCCACTACTTCTTCAATACGTGCAGATTCAATTATTCGGTCTATCGTTTCGCGAGGAATCATTTATTATTTTCCTTCAATTTTTTACTCATATCCACTTCCTTTACTAATTTTCCTTCTAAGTCATAGAACATCCAATTACCACTTTTTTCTCCGCCCGTAAAATAACCAATATAATTTACTTGTCCATTGGGATGATAACTTACCACTTTACCATGAGATTCTCCACCCTGAAAATTACATTCACTCCATTTAGTACCATCTTCACGGAAATGCGTCCACAATCCTTCTTTTTTTCCATTGGAAATGGTTCCACTTGATTTTAATTTTCCGTTGGGATAAGTTAATTCGTGAAATCCATCTTCTAAGTTTACTTCTGAATCTTCATTGAGATGATTCATCATGTTTTGCAATTCTGGGTCTTTAAGATCTTTTTTCTTTTCGGTTTTTTCTTCCACATCAGATTTTTTTTCTGAGGAGCAGGAATAGATTCCAAGTATAGAAATGAGAAGGAATATTTGTAGGAAGCGCATGAGGTTACTTTTTATACAAAATTAAGATAAAAATGAGATGATTAGAATTTTACTAGAACTTGAAATTAAATGGTTTAACAGAACAATAAATACCTGGAACCGCCTTTCATCCACTAATTGGCTAATTGGCTAATTGGCTAACTCTTTCACGACCTTAAGGGAGTAATTGGCTAAATAACTTCTCATCCACCAAATTTGGCAAAGTCACTTTCAACTTCTTACTTCTCTTCATTTCTCTCTGAATCGCAAACAAGGCTTCTTTATTTCTCGCCCAAGCTCTTCGGGCAATTCCGTTATTTACATCCCAGAATAACATACTTTTCAATCTGCGGTCGCTATCTGCACTTCCATCCAACACCATTCCAAAACCCCCATTGATTACTTCGCCCCAACCAACACCACCGCCATTGTGCAATGAAATCCATGTGGCGCCTCTGAAACCATCGCCTACAAAATTATGCACAGCCATATCAGCTGTGAATTGTGAGCCATCGTAAATATTGCTTGTTTCTCTATACGGAGAATCCGTTCCTGAAACATCGTGATGATCTCTTCCCAAAACAACCGGAGCAGAAATCTTTTTTGATTTAATGGCTTTATTAAATGCTTCAGCAATTTTTATTCTTCCCTCGGCATCGGCATATAAAATTCGGGCTTGTGAACCTACTACTAATTTGTTTTTTTGAGCATCACGAATCCAAACCATGTTGTCGTTCAGCTGTTGTTTGATTTCTTTTGGAGCCGTTTTGTACATTTTTTCCATCACCTGCAAAGCTATTTTATCGGTGATAGCTAAATCTTCTGGTTTTCCGCTGGTACAAACCCATCGAAATGGACCAAATCCATAATCAAAACACATCGGCCCTAAAATATCTTGCACATAAGATGGATAAATAAAAGTTCCATCATTTTTAGGTGAATTTACTTTCGCTCCTGCGCGCGAAGCTTCCAATAAAAATGCATTTCCATAATCGAAAAAATACATTCCGTTTGCCGTTAATTTATTTACTGCATCCGCATGTCGAACTAAAGTTTTTTGTACTTCTTTTTTAAATTTCTCTGGTTCATCCGCCATCATCTTATTGCTTTCTTCATAAGAGAAACCAGCAGGATAATATCCGCCAGACCATGGATTATGCAAAGATGTTTGATCGCTTCCGATATCCACTTTGACATTTTTTTTCGCCAATGCTTCCCATAAATCCACAATATTTCCATCGTAGGCCAATGAGACCGCTTCTCCTTTTTCTCTGGCTTCTTGCGTACGAGTAATTAATTTATTTAAGTCAGAAAAAACTTCATCTACCCAACCTTGTTCGTGACGTTTGTAAGTGGCTTTTGGATTTACTTCGGCAGTGATGCTTACTACACCAGCAATACGTGCTGCTTTGGGTTGCGCACCACTCATTCCGCCTAAACCAGCAGTGACAAATAAAACTCCTTTCGGAATTTTTCCTTTGAATTTCATTCTTGCAGCATTCATCACTGTGATAGTTGTTCCATGCACAATTCCCTGTGGACCGATGTACATAAATGAACCCGCAGTCATTTGTCCGTATTGTGTTACGCCTAATGCATTGTATTTTTCCCAATCATCCGGTTTAGAATAATTCGGAATCATCATTCCATTGGTAACAACTACACGTGGAGCATCTTTATGCGAAGGGAATAATCCCATTGGATGTCCGCTATACAAAACCAATGTTTGATCATCGCTCATCGTTGCCAAATATTGCATCGTGAGTAAATATTGCGCCCAATTTTGAAAAACAGCACCGTTTCCTCCATAGGTAATTAATTCATGTGGATGTTGAGCAACGGCATAATCCAGATTATTAGAAAGCATGTGCATGATTGCTTTTGCCTGAATGGATTTTCCGGGAAAATCACCAATGGGACGAGCGAAAATTTTATAATCCGGACGAAATCGATACATGTAAATGCGTCCGTAAGTTTTTAATTCTTCTGCATATTCTTTTACAAGAGTTGCATGAAATTTTTTCGGAAAATATCTCAATGCATTTTTAAGTGCTAGTTTTTTTTCTTCCTCATTGAGAATATCTTTTCTCTTGGGAGCGTGATTAAGTGTTGCATCAAAAGATTTGGGTTTTGGCAATGAATCCGGAATACCATTCAGGATTAATTTTTTGAAATCTTTTAGAGAAATTTCTTGAGAGTTTTTAGCAGCTGCCATTTTCTGAAATTAGACATCAAATATAGGAAAAGGTTATATCATGGAATTTATTTCATTAATATTGTATTCCATTAAAATCTTAATACATTTGATTAAAATCACTATAATCATGAAAAAATCAATTATTTGTTTAACACTATCAACAGTAATCATTTTTAGCTCTTGTGGCTCAAAAGAAGAATCAAAAGAAGATTCAAAAGGAAAAGAAG
>CAMBFX010000208.1 GCA_945865695.1 Chryseobacterium gleum
TTAGTGTTTTTGGGGTCGAATAAATCCTGAGTAAAGGAATTATATGAAATAAGTAGAAATAAAAAGAAAAAACTATACTTTTTCATAGATGAACTTTTCCCAAAGTTAATATTTCAATTATATTTGAACAAATGATTCATCGAATAAAAATAATATTGATTTTAATGATGGTAAGCACCGTTGTAAATTCACAAGTAGTAAATACGGCTACAGCTGATACAACTTCAGGTGAACATATTGGTAAATTGACTATATCTGGTTATTTGGATACTTATTATGGAAATAATTTTAATACTTCCGAAAGCAATATTCCTCCCCTTGTTTCCTCTGCTCGAAATAACGAATTCTCGGTAAATTTAGCCTATATCGATTTGCGCTATCAAGATAAAAATTTCAGGGCAAGAATAATGCCTGGATTTGGTTCGTATATGAATGCAAATTATGCAGCTGAACCCACTGGTCTTAATAATTTTGTAGAAGCGCACGCTGGGTTTAAATTATTCACTAAAAAAAATATTTGGTTGGATGCAGGAATTTTTGGTTCTCCCTATACCAATGAATCTGCTATTAGTAAAGATCATTTGATGTATACTCGCTCTTTAGCACCAGAATATGTTCCTTATTATTTGGCTGGGGCAAAACTGAGTATTCCCTTATCAAAAAAAATCAATTTCTATTTCTATGCGCTTAATGGATGGCAACAAATAGCAGATATAAATCCACAAAAATCTATTGGTACGCAAGTAGAAATTTCTGTTGATGATAAAAATTTATTGAACTGGAACACTTATTACGGGAATGAAAGAAGTGAGTTGAATCCTAATTTTCGTTTTAGGTATTTCACAGATGTGTATTGGATTCATACGTCAAAAAAAATAGCCATTACCTCTTGCGCATACTTTGGAATTCAAGAAAAAGAAGTTAATTCTAGCTATGAAATAAAAAACTGGTGGCAGGCCAATTTCATTTTAAAATACAAGTTTTCTGATAAATATTCCTTATCAGGAAGAGTAGAATACTTTAGTGATGCAGAAAATACAATGATTTCTGTTATGAATAACCAACAAGGGTTTAATTGCTTTGGCTCGGGATTATGCTTCAATTATAACTTCTCTAAGCAAGGGATGTTTCGACTGGAAGCCAGAAATTTCTTAACTAAAGAGTTAAATTACAGAACAGCAGATGGGCAAAATGCTAATTATATGAATTGGATTGTTTCCAACATCACCCTCTGGTTTTAATCCACTTAACTTTATAAATTTCTTAATTGACATTGAACCGTTAAAAGTTTGAAACCAGTCAACCCAAAACCCGTTGGATAAGAAATTACCTTGCAGGGTTATGATTTGGGCAAAAAGAATAGGTAAATGGTTTTTGATTGCATTGGCAACACTCATTTCGTTGTTGCTGATTTTGGCCATAATCATTTATTTTTGCGAAGATAAAATCAAGGCCTATGCCGTTGCGAGAATCAATCAAAACCTGAATACCGAGATTAAAGTTTCGGAAATCGATTTAACGATATGGAGCAGCTTTCCGTATGCTTCGATTGATTTCAAAGATGTTTTAATAATGGATCCGATAACTGTAAATAAATTATCGGACACCCTGCTTTATGCAAAAAAATTATCTTTCGAATTTAGTGTTTGGGATATTACTTCTGGGAACTATTCTGTGAAACAAATTCGTGTGAAAGATGCTGAGATTAATCTTTACATTGACGAAAAAGGCAATGAAAACTATCATTTTTGGAAAGACTCCAAAGAAAAATCAGACGAGAAATTTGAATTTAATCTAGAAAACGTAATTATTGAGAATACTCAAATCAATTATGTAAACATGCATAATCAACAAAATTATTCCTTCTTTACAAGCGAAACTAAACTCTCTGGAGACTTCAAAGAGAAAACATTCGATTTAAATACAAATGCAAATTTATTTGTTAATCACTTTTACTCTGGGAAAATCGCCTTACTGAAGAAAAAACAGAGTCATTTAGATTTGGATATTCATGTAGATATACCCAAAAATAAACTCAGCTTTAAAAAAGGAAAACTAAAAATTGAGGATTTACTTTTGGGAGTCAGTGGATGGATTGGTATCGGAGATACTACTACCTGTGATTTAGAAATTAAAACAAATAAAGTAGAGTTAGAATCCATTTATAGAATCTTCCCGAAGAATTTTTCTGAACACCTCCAACATTACGATTCCAAAGGTGAAGTGAAAGTAAATGCCAGTATACAAGGTGAAATTTCTACCACTGCCTCGCCAATTTTGAATATTGATTTCTCCGTTATAGATGGAAGTATGAAAGAAAAAAAATCTGGAGTAGTTCTAAAGAAATTACATTTCAAAGGACACTATACTAATTTTAATGAGAATGAAACTGACGAGGTAATACTACCTGAATTATCCGGACAATTTTTAGATGGATCATTTAAAGCCTCATTAGGAGTACGTAATTTCAAAGACCCTAAAATTAAATTAGATTTAAAAGGTGATTTTAATTTAGCTACACTTCATAAATTTTTGCGTCCAAAAAATATTGAAGAAATGTCGGGAGAACTTAACACTTCCATACATATGCTCACTTCTATTGATGCAGACAACCAAACCTTGGATTTAATTTCGGCTTCTGGAACCGCAAGAGTGAAGAAAGGTAAAATTAACTCTCAATCACTTGCGCTAAATTTAACTGATTTGCAAGGGCTACTTGAAATAAAAAACATGGATGCTTCAATTGAAGGATTATCGGGTAAAAAAGGTGAATCTGATTTTGAAATTAATGGAGTGATTAAAAATTTCATGCCATTTGCATTAAAGAAAAACCAACATATCAATATCGTTGCTAGTTTGGTTTCAGAACATATTAGGCTAGAAGATTTTATTAGCACTGAACAAACGCATTCAGAAAATCAAGCAACAGGTTACTATACCTTTCCTGCTACCATCAATTTTAATTTAGATGCATCCGTAGAAAAACTTACTTATGGCGCATTCACTGGAAAAAAGATAAAAGGCAATTTCAAATTATTAGACCAATTTTTCACTGCTTCAAAACTAGAAGTTCGAATGGCAGGCGGAAAATGCAATGGAAAATTAACCGTTGACGGAACAAGTGATAAAGGATTTTTAATTGAAACAAAACAACAAGTAGAAGAGATAAATATTGACCAAGTATTTGCGCTCTTCGAAGATTTCGGGCAAAAAGAAATCACTTCTAAAAATATTTCTGGAAAATTAAATGCAGAAATAGAATTCTTTGGATTTATGGATCCACAGCTAAATCTTCATTCTGAAACGGTTACTTCAACAAGTAAATTAGAGCTGAAAAATGGAGAATTAAATGATTTTCTTTTATTAACCGATGTAGTAAAATACATGCGTGATGTAAAATATTTGGTTGCCATCATCAAGAAGAAAAACCTTGACCGGTTAGAAAAACAAGTGAAAAATATCAAATTTGAAACATTGAGCAATACGATTGAAATTCGCAACGAAGAAATATTGATTCCTAGCATGAAACTAGAATCAAATGTGATGGATTTGAATATAGCTGGTTCACATAAATTCAACAATGATATCGATTACCAATTAAATTTTAGATTGAAAGATTTAAAATTGGACTCAGAAGACTCAGAAGTAAAAGCAATGGACAATGGAAAAGGTTTTAGAGTGTTTTTACGTATTACAGGAAATGTGAATGACCCGCAATATGAATTCGATAAAAAAGCTTTCAAAAATAATATCAAAGAAAAATTAGCGGAAAAGAAAAATGATGTGAAATCAGTTCTAAAGGCCGAATTAGGATTATTTAGGAAAGATAGTACGCTTAAAAAACAAGAAACGCCAAAGGAAGAAGTTAAATTCTTGTATGAATGGGATGAGGAAAAGACAACAGAATCAACCGAAACCACTCCTGAAGAGAAAAAAGAGCAAGAAAGAAAGCGAACCAAAAAACAAAAAGAAAAAACTCTCGTTACGGATAAGAAGGAAGAAGTTAAATTTACCTTCGAAGAAGAATGAATCTCTATTCCAGAAAATATTGGTATAAAATTCTGCTTTTAGCAGGAGCACTCACCATTGTGGGATTATCCTTGTATTTCTCCAATAGAATGGTAGATGATGTTCGTAAAGATGAAAGATTGCGAATCAAAGTTTGGTCGGAAGCAATTAAAAATACCGCTAACCAGCTTTATGTTACCAATAAACTATTTGATAAGCTTCGAAACGAAGAGCGCAAAAAAATGAAAATTTGGGCGCGCGCTATTGAAGAATTAGGATCTGATAACGGTAATTATTTATTTGCATTAGAAATCGTACAATTGAATACCAACATTCCAGTAATTCTAACTGATAAAGACGGAATTCCTTCATCTGCAGAAAATATCGGTTTCACTTTAGATAGTATTAAAGTACGTATGAAAAAAATGCGTCCCGATATGGAAGACGTATTTTACAAACTTGAATCTAGACGTATTTGGCAAGATACTTTAACGAAAATGTATTCTCAATGGAAAGAAACACATCCGCCAATTATCATAGTAGATAAAAAAGAACCCGTGAATTATGTTTACTTCATTGATTCTAAAATCATAGATGATTTGCAGAAGAAAAAAGACTCATTGAGTCATGCATTTCATACGGAATTAGTAAAAAATACAGCCCTTGTTCCTGTTGTTTTTACAGATGCCACTCAAACCGAAGTCATCGAAACCAATCTGGATTCAATGGAAGTTTTTATGCCAGGAAAATTATCTTCTCTTCTCGAAGATATGCGTGCGCATAATGATCCTATTCATATCAAATTAAATTCGAAAGAGAGTGGGTATATTTTCTATTATGAGTCGGCTGTATTGCAACAATTGCGTTGGT
>CAMBFX010000209.1 GCA_945865695.1 Chryseobacterium gleum
GTTTTATCTTCGTTCTCGATATTTTTAATTTTCAATCCCGTTTTTCTATTAAGTATAGCTATTTCACCATCTTCAAGATAAACTACATTTTTGGTGTATTCAATAATTGGTGAAGCATCTGATGCAATATAATATTCATCATTTTCAGCTATACCAATTACCAAGGGTGATGATTTTCGCGCGGCAATTAATGTATCGGGATCATCTTTAGAAATAATCACAATCGCATAAGCACCGTGCACTTCACTCAAAGCAATTCTCACCGCTTCTAATAAATCTACTTTCTCATTTCGTTGAATTTCTTCTATGAAATGAATGAGAACTTCTGTATCAGTATCACTAGTAAAAGTATGTCCGCGTTTGATAAGTTCTTCTTTTATGATGGCGTAATTCTCTATGATTCCATTATGGATAATCGCCAATTTATGATCTCCTGAAAAATGCGGATGAGCATTTCTATCATTTGGTTCACCATGTGTAGCCCAACGTGTATGTCCGATTCCAATGGAACCTGCACTATCTTGTGATTTTACAAATTCCTCGAGCTCTACAACTTTTCCTTTTTTCTTAAATACTTTTAATTCTCCCTTATTTACTATTGCCACTCCTGAACTATCGTAACCACGGTATTCCAATCTTTTCAATCCTTTAATTAGGATTGAATAAGCATCATTTTTTCCGATGTAACCAACAATTCCACACATGATTTAATTGTATTTAGTATAGTAAACGATCAAATAAGGTTTTTCACGATTAGGTGAATTTTTTCCACTCAATATTACTTGATGAGGAGTAACCACCGATCCAGTGGGTAAAATACGAACGGGATTATTCATAACAGTTCCGTTAACTACGTCTTGTAGGTAACGAATGATATTAAAAACATAGGCTTTCTTATCATCATTGTAGTTACCTCCATAAATGGAAACACCTAAACTAAAATCAGGCATCGTATAAATTTCATTTTCGTCATTCAAACCATAAGCAAGAGTTCTTGTTGGCGGAGAATAAGCACTTGCCGAATAATATTGAACAGGTAAATATAATTCAGCTCGATTAATAATTACTGGGCCATCATTTGTTAAATCAAGAAGACTTGGAATCATTAAATTTCCTATCAAACCTTGTCCGGCTTGGACATAATAAAATTCATTACCTAAGGTTGAATCGGCTAATTGTTGTTCAATTTTAGTTCCAGTATAGTCATGTTCCATCGAAGTAAATCGCGCACATTTATCATTAATAGGCATTTCAAATTTTGTAGTGTCGGTTGAATTATGGTAATAGATAGTAACTTTCGTTTCATCATTTTCCATATCAAAAGAATAAATTCCTCCTTGACCATAAGACTGAGCAGGATTATTTACGGTGATAAAAAGTCCTTTGAAGTATTCTGCAAAAATAGCGTCTGATGTTAATGAATCAGAATTGAGAATCATGTCGCCAAAAGTTTCATTTAAACGAATTCTCATTTGAGGATCTAATGCTTCACCATCAATCACTGGACTATTTGTCAATGATGCCGCAAATGTTTCGAATCCTGGTTTTACTAAATTAATACCACTATTTGTTTTGTCTGTATTGGTATAATAATTAGAATCACGATAAATATCTTCGGTGATTTCATAAACTTCAAAAGTTTGATCATCATGTTCGCCATAAAAATCAACAATATTCAATGAGAGAACAACAGAATCAACAAAGGTGTTAGATAAATCAGTGAATGAAGGTATGACCGATAATCTCACTTGAGTATAAATACTTGCTTTGGTTTTTCCGAAAGTTTCGTCATTATAACTTCCTAGCATGTTACTAGAAAATTCATCCGATCGAAGAGAATCTTCTAATGAAGAATAACTATTTAATTCAAAAGTATCTACTTCTAAACCCAATTGATCAGAAGACGGAAGAACATCTACACCTAAATCAGACTCAACTTTTTTACAAGAAGAAATGGTAATTAATCCGATTAATAAAAAGATAGCGGCCAATGTAAGCCGCTTCTCTTTTGGGAAAATATGTTTTGTCATTTTAGTCTGCGAAAACTGCGCTTTCTTCTGCCACTTTCTCATAAAACTCATTGTAGGCTTTAATATAATTTTCTTCATCATGAAATGCCAAGGATGGTTTTGATGTTTCCTTGATGTGCGCAACAATTTTCTTGTCAATTTCTGCACTTCCGTGAATCACTGCATCCGAAAAATTAATGGCAGTTTTAGTTAAATTCACAAAGTCAGGTGTCTTTAAAAGAGAAATGTCAGAATCACTACATCCATCAAATTTCAATTTATTAGAAACCTTTTTATCTAACGTTCCTTCAAAAGGAGAGTCATAAATAGAGTAAACCAATTTTGTATTAGAGAAATGCGGGTCATTTGCATAAAACTTCTTTACATACATCGGCATCAATGCTGTTAACCAACCATGACAGTGAATCACATCGGGAACCCAACCTAATTTCTTTACTGTTTCTAAAACGCCACGGATAAAAAAGATAGAGCGCTCATCATTATCATCAAAGAACTTTTCACTTGTTTCGTCTGATACAACGCCTTTTCTTTTGAAATAGTCTTCGTTCTCGATAAAATAAACTTGTAAACGAGCTGAAGGAATGGAAGCAACCTTAATAATCAGTGGATGATCGGTATCATTAATAATGATGTTCATCCCAGACAAACGAATTACCTCATGCAATTGATGTCTACGCTCATTGATACAACCGTAACGAGGCATGAACACACGAACTTCCTTATCGGATTCCTGTGTTGATTGTGGTAATTTGCGGGTTAATTTTGAAAGAGAAGTTTCTGGAAGAAAGGGTGTAATTTCCTGAGAAACGAATAGAACTTTTAATTTTTCCATAGGATGTTTTGGGAACAGGTTTTAATCGAGTTTTCTTTACGAATACAAAAATATAGAAAAAAATCGGGAGTTTCAACATTTAAAAGTAGATTTGCCTACGATTGACCCCGCTAAAAATGACCTTAACGCTTTGAATATAATAAGATTGTCCTCTGATTTGGCGTCAACAATTAATTTGTTGAAAACCTCGAAAAAGACCTTAGGATTTGTTCCAACGATGGGTGCACTGCATTTTGGACACCTGAGTTTAATTCATGCGGCCAAAAGTCAAACAGACATTGTGGTTTGTAGCGTTTTTGTAAATCCGGTTCAATTCAATGATCCAAAAGATTTTGAAAAATATCCAAAAACAGAAGTTGAAGATTGTAAAATGTTGGAAGCGTCAGGGTGTGATATTGTTTTTATTCCAACTGTAAACCAAGTTTATCCTCCAGGATTCAAAAAAGAAATTTTTCATTTTGGTTCGTTAGAAAATGTCATGGAAGGTGCGCATCGTCCTGGGCATTTTTCAGGAGTAGCGATGGTGGTAAAAAGACTATTTGAATTAGTACAGCCGGATAAAGCTTTTTTTGGCTTAAAAGACTATCAGCAATTTTCGATTATTCGCGAATTGGTGATTCAAACTAAAATGAAAATTGATGTAATTGGAATGCCTACTGTTAGAGAAGAAGATGGTTTGGCCATGAGTTCACGTAACCGTTTGCTCAATGAAAATGAAAGAAAAGAAGCGGTAACCTTAATTCGATTACTAAATAAAACCCAAGAAAATTATTCTCTACTTAATATTTCTGAACTAAAATTTGATTTTGAAAATGAACTGTCAAAACATCCCGATTTCAAATTAGATTATTTTGAAATTGCTGATGGAAAATCGCTACAACTATTAAAGGAAAAATCAAGTAAAGAACCGAGAGGATTTGTCGCAGCTTTTATTGGAGGAGTAAGATTGATAGATAATGTTTCTTTGAGCCAATAGCCAATAAAGTAAACTTCAGACTAAAAACCTTATTGTTCTAATTCTTAATTTTTTTGCTCTAAAATCCCGAACAATCAGGCAACTAAACAGTCCTGTATTCCTCCATTATTAATTTTTCATTATTAATTACTCCTTGCAGTCGTGAAAGAGTTATTAATTACCTTTGTCCCGGTATGCAAATAGAGGTTTTAAAATCAAAAATTCACCGAGTAAAAATCACAGAAGCTGATTTGGATTATATCGGTAGTGTTACCATTGATGAAAATTTAATGGAAGCCGCTAACTTAATTGAAAACGAAAAGGTGGATATTTATAATTATGCAAACGGAGAACGTTTTCATACTTATGTAATCAAAGGTGCGAGAGGTTCGGGAGTAATTTGTTTGAATGGTCCTGCTTCTAAAAAAGTAAAAGTAGGTGATGATATTATCATTGCTTCCTATGCTTCAATGGATTTTGAGGCCGCTAAAATTTTTCAACCCTATATTGTTTTTCCCGACAGTAATAATCAATTGAAGAAATAATTATTGTGAAAAAAGCAATAATCACTGCCTTAAAAATTATTATTCCTTTAGGATTCGGAATTTATCTTGCTTGGTATTTCTTTGATCAAATGAGTGAGAAAGATAAAGCACAAGTTTGGGATGTTTTTTCGAGAGCGAATTATTTCTATATTTTTCTTTCTATTATCATGGCTTGGTTTGCGATTTATTCTCGTGCTGTTCGTTGGAGTTATATGTTGGAACCACTCGGATATAAACCCAAAACTTGGAATAATTATCACGCCATTTCAATTGGTTATTTTATGAATTTATTGATTCCGCGAGCAGGTGA
>CAMBFX010000210.1 GCA_945865695.1 Chryseobacterium gleum
AAATCAACAATTTCTACCATGCCTCTATTAGATTTATCAATGGTAATGGGAAACAAAATTCGTTGGTTTCCTACTTCAATGGAGGGAATATTGTTGGATTTAGTTAAATCTTTTTTGACTAAAATATCAATAGGAAGTTTGAAAAAATCGGAGATTTTGATGAGTAAATCAATGGGTGGCTCCGAGCGACTTTCTTCATACGCTCCGATTCTTGATTTTTTTACTTTTAAATCATCTGCTATTTGCTCTTGAGAGAGTTTTTTCAGTTTACGCAGATGGGATAGGTTGGCAGCAAAGGTTGACATTTTGTGGTGGTTTCGGGTTAACTAGTTTGTGGCTTCGTGTAGTTTATACCAAAAATAATAAAAACTAATTAATTTAGCTAAAAAAACTAAAAATTGTAGTCAAGAAAAGAATAGACTATTGAGCAGTTAGTATTTGGACATAAGATTTTAGAAGATAGAGTATAGACTATTGAGTAGTTAGTATTTAGACATAAGATTTTAGAAGATAGAGTATATAGTATAGAGTATAGAGTATAGAGCATAGGGTATAGAGTATAGAGCATAGATTTTGAATTCTTGTAATCCAGACTGTCTCTTTTGTATGGTCAATTGCTAACTGCCAACTGTATTTTCTTCATTCCTAACTGAAAACTGCCAACTGTATTTTCTTCATTGCCAACTGCTAACTGCCAACTGTATTTTCTTCATTCCTAACTGAAAACTGAAAACTGCCAACTGCCAACTGTATTTTCTTCATTGCTAACTGAAAACTGAAAACTGCTAACTGCCAACTATATTTTCTTCATTGCTAACTGAAAACTGCCAACTGACTACTCTCTATTTAAGCCACTTCGCTCTCCACTTCAACTCCTTCTCATCTGGCGATTTTACTTCCGAAAGTTTAAAGTCTTTTTGCGCACTTGCCTTGAGTTTTACTTCAATGGTTTTAATTAAATTATCTCTCGAAATCATCACTTTTACCATTTCATCCGCTTGTTTCATGCCCAAATATTTGGTCAGGGTAGCTTGGTCTACTCGGTAATCATCAACAGAAATAATTTCATCATTCACATTTAATCCAGCATCCCAACCTGCGCCATCGGCAACCACTGTATTGATGATTAGTTTTCCGCCTTCGTCACGTGAACGAATGCCCAATGACATTTCATCCGAACGGTCAGAGAAGAGTAGTTCATATCCCACATTTTTGAAAAAATAATCGTAATCAATTTTCTGGGTTGAATTCACATAATCTTTGAAAAAATTATCCATTTTTTTGCCCGTTATTTTTTCTGCTGCTGCTTTAAATTCGGCTTCGGTATATCCTCGTTTTAGTTTTTTATAATATTCATCATACATGTATTTCATCAAATCATCCAAATGCTTTTCTCCATTGGTAGATTGAACGATTTCGATATCCAAAAGCGCACCCAAAACAGAACCTTTTGTGTAGTAAGAAATTTGTGAATTATACGAATTTTCATTGGTGCGATAACCTTTTATCCAAGCATCAAAACTTGATTCAGCCATGTTTTGAACCTTAGTTCCGGGCGTGTTTTCAGTGGAAGAAATAGAAGAAGTAAGACTGCGGATGTATTCTGCTTCGGTATAAAATCCTGCACGGAGCAATAATAATTCATCATAATAACTGGTAAAACCTTCCATCACCCAAAGTAGAGTAGTGTAATTTTCTTCATCATAATCAAATGGACCAAGTTCAATGGCACGAGCTCGTTTTACATTCCATAAGTGAAAATATTCGTGAGCAACTAAACTTAAAAACGAAAGGTAGGAGTTTTCATACGTCCACCTATTTACTTGAAGAGTGGTTGAATTTAAATGTTCCAATCCGCCACCACCTTGTGTTAAATTATGCACTATAAAAACATAATTTTTATTGGGATTTTCCCCATAAACTTTAACGGCTTCATCAATCACTTTGGCCATATCTTTTTTCAAAACCTCGGCATCGTAATTTCCTTCACCTACCATGGCTACTTCATATTTGCAGCCACTTGTTTCAAAATAAAACACGTCTTGGTTTCCAATTTCTATTGGAGAATCGGCTAAAACATCATAATCCGGAAATTTCATTTTCCAATCTGAACCGTCTTTTTCTAAACCACAACTTATTTTTTTCCAATTTTTATGCGGATTTACAGTTAATGTTCCTGGTAAATTCTTTTTACCATCAATGTACAGAAATACAGAACTTCCATTGAGATAAGCATGATCGGCATCCACAAAACTGGTTCGCACAGTCAATTCGTAGGAGTAAACTTTGTATGCTATGGTAATTTCCTGAGCTGAATTAAGTGTAATATTCCAAGTGTTTTTATCGGTTTTATTCCATTTTATTTCCGCAGGAGTATGGGAAGTAACTTCGAAAAAATCTACGTTTTTGGCAAATTCACGAATCATATAGGAGCCGGGTGCCCAAGCGGGCATTTTTACATCAATTGATTTTCCAGATAATCCCGATATCTTCATTTTAACGCTATGGTAATGAGTTTGTGGATGCTCAAAATCTAGAATGTATTCGATTTTTTGTGAATGAATCGGAGCTAAAAAAGCAACGAAAAGAGCAATAGAAAAAATGTACTTCATAAAAATGATTTTAATTCTGATGGTAAATTTAATTTTTTTATTGGAAAATTAAAGAGAAAAAAGATAAACGGAATTAATCTTTTAATGGTATCATACAACCAAAAGTGCGAATGGGCATTTGCGGATAGGGATATTTCACAAAATTAATAATTGAGAGTAGTTTCACGAATAAATGAAGTAATTAATAATTTAGACTTGGAGAAACATAGTACACCAATCAATTAATTTTGTATCTTTAAACGATGAAAAATTTAGTGAAAATCATTTTGTTTTTAGTGCTGCCTGGTTTTGCCACAGCTACCACTTCTTCTTTACCTGTTCTTTCAATAACCGAAGCTTCAGCGAAGGTTATCGCTCTCGCTCTCGCTCTCCGCTCTCCCTCTTCTCCTTTACCTGTTCTTTCAATAACCGAAGCTTCAGCGAAGGTTATCGCTCTCAATCTTGATAACCGAAGCTTTAGCGTAAGTTATCACTCTCCAATCTGGGGTTTTTTCGCTCATAAGCGCATCAACCGTATGGCGGTTTTCACTCTTCCCGAAGACATGCTGGGATTTTACAAAAAGCATATTGAATTTGTTACTGATCATGCTGTAGATCCAGATAAACGCAGATATGCAGTAAAAGAAGAGGCTGCTCGTCATTATATCGACATCGATCATTATATGCACGATAGTTTGAGTCCGTTTGAAGTGGTGCCCAAAAAATGGGATGAGGCTGTTTTGAAATTCACTGAAGATACTTTGCAAGCCTATGGAATTGTTCCTTGGCATTTGCAAGTGATGTTGAATAAACTTACCTGGGCATTTAAGAATGAAGAAGTGGATATGATATTAAAATATTCTTCTGAAATTGGACATTATATTGGCGATGCGCATGTGCCCTTGCATACCACCGAAAATTACAACGGACAATTAACCGGACAAAGAGGAATACATGGTTTTTGGGAATCCAGAATTCCAGAATTACTTTCTACCGAATATGATTTTTTTATTGGAAATGCCATGTATATTGAAAAACCATTGGACGATGCATGGAAAGTAATTAAAGAAAGTAATGATGCGGTTGATTCTGTTCTCACGTTCGAAAGAATTTTAAATGGCGAATTTCCGACGGATAGAAAATACGCATTTGAAGAACGCGGACCACAAACCATCAAAACCTATTCTCAAGAATACACCACCGAATATTCTGATCGATTAGATGGAATGGTAGAACGCAGGATGCGCGCAGCCATTTTATCCGTAGGTTCTTATTGGTATACTGCTTGGGTGAATGCTGGAAAGCCTGATTTGAATAAATTATTAGGAAAAGATATATCGGATAAGATGAAAGAAGAAATTGAAAATGAGAACAAGGATTATGAGAATGGAAACGTGAAGGGGAGAAGTTGTGATCATTGAGGGCAACTACTTAACTAAATGTACGCCTAGCGAGGTAAGGTGGCTCCAGTTGGAGTTAAAAAAGTAATTATATAAGTAAGTTACAAGCAAGCCTAAAAAAAAGACAGCGACATGAAAATTGACAGGACGACATACAAAGACAGAAAAGAAAATCAAAACGGAATGACAGCCGACCACACCAGCCGACCCGATAAAGTTTTATTTTTTGCCGACACACATTTTTTGTTTTTTAAGAGCCGACCCACATTGCACACATTGGCAAGTCGCACGAGCCGACACACAAACCAAAACTTGCCAAAGAGTGCAATTTTGCCGACCCACGCATCCGAATTTGATAGAATAATTATTAATTTGCACTAAAATATATTTGATATGAATCTAATTGCAAATACTGGTATTCAATTATTTACATTTCCATTGGAAATAAATTTGAACGATAATTTCAAAATGTATTTTCATGAATGGTTCGATGTAAAAGATGAACAACTAAAACTTGAAATTGCACACAATTTTACCGAGGATGAAATCTGGGTAAGTAAAAAGGATATTTTTAATCTACTTGGTTTAGGATTAACTGATGGCAAAGTAGGTAGAAATGAAGAAGGCGTATTTAAACCCTATAAA
>CAMBFX010000211.1 GCA_945865695.1 Chryseobacterium gleum
CAGGGTAAGCATCATACTTTCCCGAATTGAAATATTCATTTCTAACGTCTTTCGGCCCGATATTCGTATCTGGCAAAAGAGATTGATAAACCAATTCTCCCGAATCCTTTCTAACATCCTTTAAAAATATTTTATAAGATGCCAATGAAACTTGATCGTAACTCAGCTCAAATTTCTTTATATTGATTTTTATATCGTGTGAAGAAATAATTGAAGGATTTAATTCATTCAAAATAATTTGTCGCTCAGGAATGGAATGCCACGAGAAATTTTGTGAGTGGCTAAAAAGCGAACTCAACAAAAACAAAAAATAGAATATAGATTTTCTCACCACCGAGATTTTCTACGTATAACTAATAAAAAGGTTTGAATTTTATCCAGCAGCACTGATGCTTCTAGTAGAATCAGTCAATTTTCTAACAGTAGTGATAATCGCATTCTCATCATAGAAACATTCTGCTTGCAATTCCTTTTGTGTTCCATGATCTACAAATTTATCAGGGATTCCTAAACGAACTACCTTGGCAGAATAACCATGATCGCCCATAAATTCTAAAATAGCAGAACCCATTCCTCCTTGCAAACAACCATCTTCAACGGTTATTACATACTTAAATTTAGTAAAAACTTCATGTAATAAAATTTCATCCAAAGGTTTTACAAAACGCATATCATAAACTGCCACCGAAACTCCTTCTTTCTCTAATTTTTCAGCTGCTGATAATGCTGCATTTCCCAATGGACCAATTGAAAGTACTGCTACATCTTTTCCGTTCTTCACTTTTCTTCCTGTTCCAATTTTTATCGCTTTGAATGGTGTTTTCCAATTCGTCATCACACCTTCTCCTCTTGGATATCGTATCGAAAAAGGCCCAGCATTTTCTTCTAGCTGCGCAGAATACATTAGGTTTCTCAATTCTTCTTCATTCATTGGAGAAGCCACCGTCATTTTTGGAATACAACGCATATAAGCTAAATCGTACGCTCCATGATGAGTTGCACCATCTGCTCCTACTACTCCTCCTCTATCTAAACAAAAAATCACATGCAAATTTTGCAATGCTACATCATGTATCACTTGATCGTAGGCACGCTGCATGAACGATGAATATATATTGCAATAAGGAATCAATCCTTGTGTAGCCATTCCAGCAGAGAAAGTAACTGCATGTTGTTCTGCAATTCCTACATCGAATGCACGATCAGGCATCGCTTTCATCATAATGTTTAAAGAACATCCACTCGGCATTGCAGGTGTAACTCCCACAATTTTTTTATTTTTTTCTGCTAATTCTACCATCGTATGTCCAAATACTTCTTGGTATTTTGGTGGTTGCGGTGATTGCGGAGTAATTTTAATTATTTCACCGGTTTCTTTATTGAAAACACCAGGAGCATGCCAAACTGTTTGATTTCCTTCTTCCGAAAATTTATATCCCTTTCCTTTCATTGTTACACAATGCAAAATTTTCGGACCAGGACTATCTTTTAAATCTTTCATGATGCGTGCGAGATTCGTTACATCATGTCCATCAACCGGACCAAAATATCTCCAATTAAGAGATTCAAACATATTACTTTGTTTAATCAAAGTAGATTTTAAACTATCCGAAATTTTTTGTGCTACTGCTTGTGCATTCGGACCAAATTTGGAGATTTTTCCGAGGAGATTCCAAACTTCATCTTTTATTTTATTGTACGTATGAGAAGTCGTAATGTCTGTCAAGTATTCTTTCAGTGCGCCCACATTCGGATCGATGCTCATGCAATTATCATTTAGCACAACGAGCAAATTTGAATTCGACATTCCACCGTGATTCAATCCTTCAAAAGCTAAACCGGCAGTCATCGCACCATCACCAATCACAGCTACATGATGAATATCGTTATGCCCTAAATATTTATTGGCCATCGCCATTCCTACCGCACCAGAAATGGAAGTAGAAGAATGTCCCACACCAAAAGTATCGTATTCACTTTCGCTTCTCTTTGGAAATCCACTTAAACCTTTGTACGTTCTATTGGTTGGAAAAATAGCTCTTCTACCCGTAAGAATTTTATGGCCGTATGCTTGATGACCCACATCCCAAATTAATTGATCTTTGGGAGTATTAAATGCATAATGCAAAGCAACCGTTAATTCCACCA
Source organism: Chryseobacterium gleum (assembly GCA_945865695.1). Lineage (GTDB taxonomy): Bacteria > Bacteroidota > Bacteroidia > Flavobacteriales_D > UBA2798 > CAMBFX01. Next base: position 2,149 of record CAMBFX010000211.1, read on the forward strand.
CACCTAAACTTGCACCAAAATGCGAATTACCAATATGAGAAACTACATCAATAATAAAATCACGAAGTTCTTTGCTCACTTGTGGAAGTTCTTCTTCTGTGAGTTTACGTAAATCTTCAGGGAGATTAATTTTAGAAAGAAGTGGACCAGCTTTGAATTCGTGCATGTAGAGTTTTCTATTACAAAGATAATCCAGTTAGATGAGTTTTACTCTTAATCTCCATTAATTTTTAAGGTAAAAATGTTAATGATTGTGAAGGTTTGTGGAAGATTGAAAAATTAAAATGCCACCCTAAACAACTGATAGTTTGATTGTAATGAAAACAGGGGAGTTAAACAGGAAAAATTCTTTTCATTTTGAAACCTAGATTTATTTTCAAAAATTGAACTCCAAAATTTCGAATAATAAGTCATACAAACGCAACAATCGAGTTGGATTTGAGTATAAAAGGATTAAATTTGGTTTATGAATTGGCAGGAACATATTGTTTCAGATAAAAATATTTTGTTGGGTAAACCTACCATCAAAGGCACACGGATTTCGGTTGAGTTGATTTTAGAGTTGTTGACCGATGGTTGGAATGAGGAAATGATTTTGAAAAGTTATCCCAACTTAAATACTATTCAAATTAAAGCGGTGTATTCATATTTGAAAGATTGTATGCAACATGAATTCTTTTTTCCAATCGGTAAAATTGCATAATGAATTTTCTTGCTAACGAAAATTTTCCGTTTCCAAGTATTGAAATTTTAAAAAATAATTCAATATCTGTTTTCAGTTTATCTCAAGAATTAATTGGAATTTCAGATCACCAAGTGATTGAATTAGCTTTAAAGGGAAATTATATCATTCTTACTTTTGATAAGGATTATGGAGAGATCATTTTTAAAGAAAATATTATTCATCCGCCATCAGTTATTTTCTTTCGATACAAAGGAATTAATCCCGAATTTGCTGGAATATTTTTATTGGAAATAATCAAAAAAGGTGAAATCATACTTGAAAACCATTTTACCGTTATTGAAGAAAATGGAATCAGACAACGGAAATATTAGTTTAAGTTTTCTAGCAAAAATTAGTTAGTAAAGTATAATAAATATTTAAGCATGGTCATTTTAATCTTTGCAATACTTTATTTCTTCGGTTTTGTATATTATAGTAGTAAGTATAATGTCTACTTATCCGAGATAAAAAGATGTGTTTCAATTTCTAGAACAAAGGTTTTTAATGAAGAACAAATAAAGACTAAAATAAATTTTTACCAAAGTCTAATAAATATCAACAAGAAAAGTTCATTTATTTTTCAAATCTGTATTCTCATTTTTCATTTCCTCACTTTATTCTTTTTCACATTAAATTGGAGTGATTTTTTGTGGGCAGGATTCATTTTTCTTATTTTCTTTATTTCTCAGAAAATAATTTATTGGTTAAAAGGAAATACATTGGTTGATACAACTCCAAATATTTTTGGTGGGTATAAATGGTAAATCATAATCCCTCAAACCTCCACCCTTCCTCAGAATATTTCTTCAATGTAGCTTCTAATGCAGGAAACATTCTTTCTTGCGCTTTGATGGAATCATGAAAAACCACAATCGATCCTGGTTTAATATTTTTCAAAACATAATTCGTGCATTGTTGTGCGGATAATCCCTGATTAAAATCCCAACTCAACACATCCCACATGATGATTTTATATTTCTGTTTGAGAAAATTTATTTGGGATCTTTTGATTCTACCATAAGGTGGACGAAATAATTTTGACTGAACAATTTCTTGACACTCTTCAATATTTTCGAAATAGGTTTTATTCTCCGTTTTCCATCCATTGAGATGATTGTAAGAATGATTACCGATAGAATGTCCTTCTGCAATTACTCTTTGAAAAATTTCGGGATGATCATTTGCATTTCTTCCGATGCAAAAAAAAGTGGCTTTTGCGTTATAAGATTTCAATAAATCCAAAACCCGAGGAGTTACCTCGGGTATCGGACCATCATCAAATGTAAGATGGACAATTTTTTCTTTGCTACCCGAATTCCATACTAGGTCTTTATAAAAAGCCCGTACAAAAACCGGTGGTTTTACAATAATCAGAGACTACCTCCCAACGAACCGCCACCAGATGGTGCGCGTCCACCACGATTAAATAAATCTGGGAAAGCATTCACTATTTCTTGTTGCTTAGAGGGATCGGCAGCCATAATTTTTCGCAACCAATCGCTTACTTTTCCTTGTGTCATTTGCATCAATCGTTGCATATCACCCATTGTTCCTTGGTCGGATGATGAGTTTAAAACAAATACGGCAACATTCGAAATTAATTGGAAATATTGTCCCGCTTCTTTGATTTGTTTAGAACCTTCTTTGATGTCATTTTGAAGTATCGCATCCAATGCATACTCGGCATCATTAGTAAAATAACGAGGCAAGGTTAACTGAATAAGTGCAA
>CAMBFX010000212.1 GCA_945865695.1 Chryseobacterium gleum
TGAAAACGATGATGCTTTGGTCCGAATAAAATAGGAATTCCAAATGTAGCTGCTTCTAAAATATTATGAAGTTTACCTGAAAATCCTCCTCCAATTATGGCAACATCAGCATATTGATAAAGCGAAGAAAGTAATCCGATATTATCGACAATAATTATTTTTTCATAGGTAATTTTATCTAATTGACTATATCGAATGAATGGCAACTTGAGTTGTGATTCGATATTTTTTAAATGATTTTCGGAAATATCATGGGGTACAAAAATAATTTTTTGGTTCGAATTTTTATTAGCGAATTCGCATACTAATTTTTCTTCAGGTTGCCAGGAGCTTCCAGCAATGATTATCTTTTCATTTGATTTCCATTTATAAATAGCATCAATAGGTTTTATATTTTTCGCATTTTCACTCACTCTATCATAACGGTTATCACCTGCGATAATAGAATCAATCTTCCATTTTTTTAAAATTTCATGTGAAGTTTCATTCTGAACATAGATTTTATTCATTGCCGAGAGTGCCTCCCTGAATATTTTTCCATACCATTTAAAAAAACGTTGCTTGGGATGGAAAACAGCAGAAATAAGAATCGTTTTTATTTTATTTTTTTTCAGTTCTGCTAAAATATTCAACCAAATTTCATATTTCACAAAAACGGCTAATGAAGGACGAAAGGCATCTACCAACCAAAAAGCATTTGTTTTGGTATCAGCGGGAATGTAAATGACCAAATCAACTAATTCATAATTTTTACGAATTTCATAGCCAGAAGGAGAAAAGAAAGTGAGAAGAATTTTTGCTTCGGGTTTTTCTTTTTTAAGTTTTTCAATTAATGGACGAGCCATTTCAAATTCTCCAAGTGAAGCGCAGTGAAACCAAACACAACCACGAATATCATGTGCTTTTTTCTCATTTTTTGATTGGCCGTTTTTTCTACCACTAATCCAGAGTTTCGCTTTCTTGTTGAAAAGAGAAGCGATGTAGATTCCTGCTACATAAAATCGAACTCCGAGTGAATAGAAAAAGCGCACGATTAATTATAATAATATTCTTGTGGTGCTTGTTTATAAAGAGGAACAATCCAACCGAAACGAATTCCATTGAGTAAATCAATTCTTTTTGTATTGTCGGGTCCCATAAGATCAAAATTATAATCTCTTCGATTTTTTGTGAATCCTTGATTGAATTCAAAACCAGCAAAGAAATTTAGTAATCTTTTATTGGATAAATAGCGATAACCAATGAATTCGGTTAAAAGAAAACCGTTGGTAAGACGATCATAACCTTTTAAATAATCTCCTTCTAAAGCAGGAATAGCATTATTTTGATGTTCAATTCTGATTTTATGCTGAATGAATCCGAAACCCATACGAATGAAAACTCCGCTATTAGGATTTGGTTTTTTCCATGTCAAAAGATAACCAACATTAAAACTTGTGGTGAAACCTCTTTCGAAAATAAGAATATTGGCAATATTTCCATCAGCATCGATAATATCTCCAGTTGAAGTTCTCAAGCCATCCAACATAGAAGTTTCTTTAATTACATTTCCAAATATGAAAGTTCCGTCAATTCCGAATGAAAATTGATTTTTCATTTTATATTCAAATCCAATTCCAATGGCTGAACTAAAGCCAAATTTATCTTTAAGATTCCCTCCCGGTAATTGAAAGGAGGCAGAAGGTGAAACCATAAAATGATTGATGGAAGAATCTTTTAAACTCGATTGAGAAAAAATGTAAGTAGGAAATAAAATAAAAGTTAAAAGCAGTATTCGTTTATACATGTTACAAAGATATATTTTCTTCGGTTTTTATAGTAAGGATTATAAACGATGAATTAAATATATTGTTGTTTATAAGGCTAAATTTGGATGATTATCTCCTAATGACAGCGTTTTTAGATAAATTTTTTTTCCATTGCATTGAAAATCAAAAGAACTTGAAATTTTCAAGGCTTTAGAATGAAAAACTCAAAATTGGAACCGTTTTAAACAGACAAAGCGGTATTTAATTATCTTCGCATATTAAAATTCTCCAATGAAGAAGATACAAATGGTTGATTTAATCAGCCAATATGAAAAAATCCAAACAGAAATTGATTCTGCCGTGTTGAATGTGATTCGTTCAGCCGCATTTATTAATGGGCCTGAGGTAAAATCATTTCAAAAGGAATTGGAAGATTATTTACATGTTAAACATGTTATTCCTTGTGCAAATGGAACGGATGCATTACAGATTGCCATGATGGCTTTGGATTTACAACCAGGCGACGAAGTGATTACTGCATCATTTACTTATGTAGCTACAGCCGAAGTGATCGCCTTATTAAAATTGAAACCAGTTTTAGTAGATGTAGATCCACTCACTATGAACATTGATATTTCTGCCATAGAAAAAGCGATTACTCCAAGAACTAAAGCAATCGTTCCTGTTCATTTATTTGGGCAATGTGCGGATATGGAACCGTTGATGGCTTTAGCGAAAAAACATAACCTACATTTGATTGAAGATACGGCACAGGCTATTGGTGCCGATTATACTTTTTCGAATGGAACAAAACAAAAAGCAGGCACTATGGGAATTATAGGTTGTACTTCCTTTTTCCCATCTAAAAATTTAGGTTGTTTTGGTGATGGTGGAGCAATTTTTACCAATGATGATACGCTTGCTGGAAAATTAAGAATGATTGCCAATCACGGACAAAGTGTACAATATGTTCACGATTCCATTGGAGTAAATTCTAGATTGGATAGTATTCAAGCGGCAATTTTAAGAATCAAATTGCGTCATTTGGATGAATATGCTGCAGCAAGAAATAAAGCAGCAGATTATTATGATCATGCGTTTAAAAATCATCCGAATATTGTCATTCCTCAAAGAGCAAAGAATTCTAATCATGTTTTTCATCAATACACTTTGCAATTGAAAGGAAAGAGTAGAGATAAGATGAGAGAATTTTTAGCCACGAAAGATATTCCTGCTATGATTTATTATCCTATTCCTTTGCACATGCAGAAAGCGTATATGGATTCAAGATATCAATCAGGCGATTTTCCAGTAACGGAACAGTTATGCAAAGATGTATTTTCATTGCCTATGCAAACAGAGTTAGATGAAGAACAATTGAAGTATATAACGGATTCAGTAATAGAATTTGTAAATTTGTAAATAAGATAATGTGTAAATAATTAAATACAAATGTTGCCTAAAGGAAAAAATATTATTTTAGATAAGACTTTTGGGTTTTCGCTCAGTATAATAAAGTTTTGTGACGAATTGGAATTGCAGAAGAAATATGTGATTGCGAAACAATTATTGAGATCAGGAACTTCAATTGGTGCGAATGTTCGAGAGGCTCAAAGTCCTCAAAGTAGAGCGGATTTCATTCACAAGTTAAAGATTGCATTGAAGGAAGTGGAAGAAACTGAGTATTGGCTTTTATTGATTAATGCTTCTGATTCTTATCCGAAAAATGATCAATTGGTGAAAGATATTTTAGAATTGAAATTAATTCTATCAAAAATTGTTTCGACTTCCAAAGGAAATTATTTAAGCGAACCAGAACAAGAATATTTAACATCTAATTAATTTTCAAATTAACACATTTACAAATTATCTAATTTAAAGAATTATGAATATTGCAGTAGTTGGAACAGGATATGTTGGATTAGTTACAGGAACATGTTTCGCTGAAACTGGAAATAATGTTATTTGTGTTGATATTGATAAAGCCAAAGTTGAAAAAATGCAATCTGGAGTCGTTCCGATTTATGAACCTCATTTAGATGTTTTATTTGAAAGAAATATCAAAGCAGGTAGATTAAAATTTACTACAGATTTATTAAGTGGAATTGAATCGGCTCAAATCATATTTTTAGCCTTACCAACACCGCCAGGTGAAGATGGTTCAGCAGATTTATCATATGTGTTGGGTGTGGCCGATGAATTGGGAAAAATGATCAAAGATTATAAAGTGATTGTGGATAAGAGTACCGTTCCAGTGGGAACTGCTGCAAAAGTTCATGCTTCAGTTGCAAAAAATGCGATGGTAGATTTTGATATTGTTTCTAATCCTGAATTTTTAAGAGAAGGCTTTGCGGTGGATGATTTTATGAAACCAGATAGAGTAGTGGTAGGTACGAGTTCTGCTAAGGCTAGAAATTTGATGGAAGAATTATATAAACCATTTGTTCGTTCTGGAAATCCAATTATTTTCATGGATGAAAAATCAGCAGAGTTGACGAAATATGCTGCAAATGCATTCTTAGCTACGAAAATTACTTTCATGAATGAGATTGCTAATTTCTGTGAGAAAGTGGGTGCAGATGTAGATATGGTGAGAATAGGAATTGGTTCTGATGCAAGAATAGGAAAAAGATTTTTGTTTCCTGGAATTGGTTATGGTGGAAGTTGTTTTCCGAAGGATGTAAGCGCACTTCATAAGTCAGGAAAAGATTTTGGCTATGATTTTGGAATTAT
>CAMBFX010000213.1 GCA_945865695.1 Chryseobacterium gleum
CTTGAAGAATGATAAGGGCCACCACTTCCATAAGCACCAATAGGAACACGTAAAATCATACTTACTGGCCATTTTCCATTGGAAAGATAATTGGAGCGAGAAACTTCAGTGAACAATTGATTTAATCCAGGCCAAATATAATCGGCAAATTGTACTTCTACAATCGGTTTTAATCCTGTTGCACTCATTCCAACTGTACTTCCTACAATGAATGCTTCTTGTATGGGTGTATTGAAAACTCTTTCATCTCCGAATTGTTGAGCCAATGTTGCTGCTTCTCTAAATACTCCTCCTAATCTTCGTCCTACGTCTTGGCCATATAACAAACATTCTTTGTGTTTCTCCATTAATTCACGAATGGCAAATAATGCAGAATCTACCATTACTGTTGGCTGTTTTCCCTCAGGGGAACGTTGACCTTTTTCTTCTGTAATTGGAGTTTGGGCAAATACATTTGTAAAAATATCTTCGGGACGAGGTTCCTCAGCTGCTAATGCTTTTTTATAATCTTTTTCTACTTTTAAATCAGAAAGTGATTCAATTTCTTTCAATTCTCCATCTGTAATTCCAGCTTCCAGTAGTTGTTTTCTGAACAATGGATACGGGTCGCGTTGCATTTGTTCTTCTAAATCTTCGCGATACCATTCTTTTCTTACGCCTGAAGTATGATGATTTAACAATGGAACTTTTGCATGAATCATGAATGGGCGTCTTTCTTTGCGAATGATTTCTAAAACTTCTTTGATTACTGTATACGATTCGAAAAAATCAGAACCATTTATTCTGCGAACTTCTAAACCTTTAAAACCTTTGGCATATTCCCAAGCCTCTTGTGCGCGAATTTCATTTGCATGAGCAGAAATATCCCATTCGTTATCTTGAATAAAATATAGTATTGGTAATTTTTTTAATACGGCCATTTGAAAAGCTTCGGCCACTTCACCCTCAGTAATTGAAGCATCTCCTAATGAACAAACCGCAATTGGATTTTCTCCATTATAATCTTTCGCTAAACCAGTTTGCTCTTTGTATTGAATTCCCATTGCTACTCCAGTAGTAGGAATGGCTTGCATTCCTGTTGCAGAAGATTGCATCGGAATTTTAGGCATATCGTCACGATTCAAACTTGGATGAGAATAATACGTTCTTCCTCCCGAAAATGGATCATCGCGTTTTGCTAAAAGTTGCAACATTAATTCGTATGGTTGCATACCAATGGAAAGTAAAATACTATCATCACGATAATAGGCAGAAAGAAAATCTTGTGGTTTTAATTGTAAACCGAGTGCAATTTGTACTGCTTCATGTCCGCGCGAAGTGGCGTGCACATATTTTGCCGTTACTTCTTTATTTTTTTCATAAAGTTCTGCCATATGTTTGGCATTATTCATGAGTTCGTATGCACGAAGAAGAGTTTTCTTGTCGATATTCGTTTTCGCCTCTTTCAAAATTTCCGACATGGAATTTAGTTTTATTTGGCAATTTAGTGATTTTATGGAATTATATTGGTAATTTTGAATTAGAATCGATATTTAATACTGTTTTTTAACTTGAATACGTAATTTTATATGGATATTCAACAAATTAAAGGATTTAAACCTAATTTTCTAATGAAAAAGAAGCTTTTACGAAATAAAATAATCTAAACTTCCTAAAATCATTTCTGTCGAAACAATTGAATTATTCACGGGGAAATTATACTTATTAATAGAATGAAAGGTGTTTTCAACAATCAAAAAATAAGGTGAATCGTTTGTTATCTTTAGCATCCCAATAAAAATTAACACATGTTTTTAATTTACGATACCGAGACCACAGGCTTACCCAAAGATTATAATGCTCCCGTTGAACAATTGGATAATTGGCCTCGCGTTGTGCAAATTGCTTGGCAGTTACACGATGCTAAAGGAAAATTAATGGAAGCAAAAAGTTTTATTGTAAAACCCGATGGATTCAGTATTCCTTACAATGCAGAAAAAATTCATGGAATTTCTAATAACTATGCGAATACTTATGGACAAGATTTAAAATTTGTTTTAGAAGAATTTAGAATTGCGTTAGAGAAAGCAGAATTCATTGCTGGACATAATATAGAATTTGATAATAAAGTGATGGGTGCTGAATTTTTACGTGCTCAATTAGAAAATCATGTTGCGAAAAAAGAAAGCATCGATACCAAAGATGAATCTACTGATTATTGTGCATTACCTGGAGGAAGAGGAGGAAAATTCAAATGGCCGAAGTTGGAGGAACTCCATTTAAAATTATTTGGTTCAAAATTCGAAGAGGCACATAATGCGATTGCGGATGTTATTGCGACTACAAGATGTTTTCTAGAATTAATTCGTATTGGTGTTATTACTAAAACTCGTTTGAAAAAAGACGATACATTTGAAAAAGAGTTTAAAGAATTTAATGTTTATCCAATAGAACCTGTTGTTTTGGAGATTTTATCTTTGAAAGATGAGTCAAAGAAACTAGAAGATGAATTGCAGAAATTAAATAAAGTAGAAAATACCAGCAGTGTTGCGGGGGACAATATTAGGATTACAGGGGACAGAAAGCCTTTTGTTCATCTACACGTGCGTTCGCAGTTTTCGGTATTGCAATCTACCATTGATTTGGGATCGTTGATTAAACGTGCCAAAGAATACAATATGCCAGCCGTTGCAGTGACCGATAATCAAAATATGTTTGGGATGTTCAAGTTTGTGCGCGATTGTGCAGCAGCGGGAATAAAACCCATCATTGGTTGCGAATTGAATGTTTGTGGTGATTTAAAAGATAAAACGAAAAAAGACAATGGCTTTCAACAAGTATTCATTGCGAAAAACAAAGTTGGATATTTGAATTTAAGTAAACTGAGTTCTATCGGTTTTACTGAAGGATTCTATTATGTTCCGCGAGTAGATAAGAATGAAATTTTACGATTAAAAGGGGATTTGATTGCTACCACTGGAGGAATTTTTGGAGAGATTCCATTCAAAATTCTCAATGAAGGTGAAGAGGCTGCCGAAGAAGCTTTTGTTTGGTGGAAAGAAAATTTTGGTGACGATTTTTATGTAGAACTCAATCGACATTTTGTTCCCGAAGAAAAAATTGTGAATGATGTTTTACTTCGCTTCGCTAAAAAATACAATGTAAAATATTTCGCTTCCAATAATTGTTATTACCTCGATAAGAAAGAAGCCAACGCACATGATATTTTGATGTGTGTGAAAGATGGAGAATTACAAGCGAAACCAAAAGTTTATACCGGAAAAATAGATCGCGGACATCGTTTTGGGTTACCGAATGATGAATTCTATTTCAAATCTTCGGAGGAGATGCATGAATTGTTTGAAGATCTGCCTGAAGTTTTTGAAACGATTGATGAGATTGTAAATAAAATTGAAGAGATAAAACTCAAGCAAGATATTTTACTTCCCGAATTTACGGTGCCAGAAGGATTCGGCTCGCAAGATGATTATTTGCGTCATCTTACTTATGAAGGTTCTGCACGACTTTATCCCGAAATGACGGATGAAGTGAAAGAAAGAATTGAATTCGAGTTAGAGACAGTGCGTTCGATGGGATTTGCTGGATACTTTTTAATTGTATCTGATTTCATTGCGGCAGGAAGAGCGAGTGGTGTTGCCATTGGTCCGGGTCGTGGTTCGGCAGCGGGATCTGTGGTTGCGTATTGTACAGGTATCACGAGTATCGATCCAATAAAATATAAATTACTATTCGAAAGATTTTTAAATCCCGATCGTAAGTCGATGCCCGATATTGATACGGATTTTGATGACGAAGGAAGAGATAAAGTCATCAAATATGTAATTAATAAATACGGAAGAAATCAAGTTGCGCAAATTATTACTTACGGAACGATGGCAGCCAAGGTAAGTATCAAAGATGTTTCGCGCGTTTTAGATTTACCTTTGCCAGAAGCAAATGCATTGGCGAAATTAATTCCTACCCGACCAGGAATAGAATTAAATCGAATGATCAACGCTCCGATTGATGGTGAAAAAAGTTTGAAGACAAAAGAAGGATTAAACAATGATGATTTAAATACGGTTTTACAATTACGCGAAATTGCCAAGGGAAATACGTTGCAAAGTATCATCATCCGTGAAGCATTAATTTTAGAAGGTTCGATTCGTAATACGGGAATTCATGCGGCTGGTGTAATCATCGCGCCCAAAGATTTGATGGAGATTATGCCGGTTTGTTCTTCGAAAGATTCGGATTTATTTGTTACGCAATTTGATGGAAGTATCATTGAGGATGCAGGTGTAATCAAGATGGACTTCTTGGGATTAAAAACGTTGACGATTATTCGTGATGCATTAGCATTGATCAAGAAAAATAAAAATATTGATATCGATATTGATAAAGTTCCATTGGATGATGCAAAAACTTTAGAATTGTATCAGCAAGGTTCTACCACTGG
>CAMBFX010000214.1 GCA_945865695.1 Chryseobacterium gleum
GGTAGCGACTCTTTTTCATTGAGCAATGGAATAATTATGGAAACTTGTAGATTCATTTAGAGTTCAAAGATGAGAAAATATTTCAACGAAGAAAATTAATGAAGGTTACAATTCAAACCATTCAAATACCTTATTAAATAATTTTTAGCTTTAAATTCTGGTAATTCGAGCCTTAAATAGATTTATTACTTTAAAACTGCTTTTTTCGACTTTTTATATAAATCGAAAATAATTCCATCACTCAATCCAATTTTTGGAACTAACATTTGAGTTACCTCTGCGTATTTCATTATCGCTAAATAAATATCGGCAGCCGGTACAATTACATCTGCTCTATCGGGACGTAAACCTAATTTATTAATTCGATCTTCTAAAGTAAAGGAAGCTAAATGAGCTTGTATTTTTTTAATTTCTGCGTAAGTAATATAATCATCGTCCTTTTCATTTATTTTGAGAATACGATTGATATTTCCACCAGTACCTACTGCAATGATTTCGGTATGATTTGGATTCAATGTTTTTACCCAATCTTTCATCTCAATCCATCTTTTCTCTGGAACTTGATTTTTTAGAATACGCAATGTTCCCATTTTAAAAGACTGAGAAGCCATCTTTTTTCCATTTTCTATCAATGAAATTTCGGTTGACCCTCCGCCCACATCAATATACAAATAGGATTTCTTATGATCTATTTTTTGAGTGAAAAAATTAGAAAGAATCAAATCTGCCTCTTCTTCTCCCTCGATGAGTTCGAGGTTAATTCCAGTTTCTTCTTTTACTAAATCTAAAACTTCCTTGCGATTTTCAGCTTCTCTCATTGCGGATGTTGCAACCGCTCGAAAAGTTTCCACTTCATAAACATCCATCAAATGACGATAAGCTTTGAGAGTTTTGATGAGCATTTTAACTCTTTTCTTAGAGATTTTCTTGTCTTCAAAAACATCTTCACCCAAACGCAACGGAACACGCACCAACATGATTTTTTTTACTGTTGCTTCTTCATTTCCGTTCTTCACACTCCCGATTAAAAGGCGCCCGGCATTCGATCCTATATCTATTGCACCAAATATCAAAATCTGATTTTTGACAAAAATAGGCCTATTGAAAAACTATGAAAGAGAATGTGTATAACTGTTGTGAGATGTTGAAACAATAAATTACTCAGGATGGCTCAGCTTTGCCGTGAAATATTTATAGGTTTCTGTCTGAGAGCGGAATAAATCCTTTTGGTGCAAGATATTGCCCTTATAATTATTGGTTTGTTCTTTATCAATAATACGAGATTTTGCGCTGCCTTTCAATTGCATTTCAATCACGTCACGCAATTGTTTGCGAACCTCGTTATCAAATACAGGTGCCGTAACCTCAATTCTGAAATCAATATTTCGCTCCATCCAATCGGCAGATGAAAGATACATCAACTCATGACCATCATTTCCAAAAATATATACTCGTGAATGTTCCAAAAACCGGTCAACAATACTCATCGCTTCAATATTTTCACTCATCCCTTTTACTCCAGGAATTAATGAACATACTCCACGCACTATAATTTTTATTTTCACTCCTTCTTGGCTCGCTTGATACAATTTTCGAATTAATTCTTCATCCACCAAATTATTTAATTTAAGAATCATGTACGCATCGTGCTGCCTTCTTGCATTACGTATTTCTTCATTAATTAATTCAATAAATCTTTTTCGTGAATTGAATGGAGAAACTAATAAATATTTGAAAGGTGTACGTTTGTAATTATTGGCAAAGAATTCAAAAATATTCTTGACTTCATTGGTAATTCTTTCGTCACAAGTTAAAAGTGAATGATCGCAATATATTTTAGCATTATCCTCATGAAAATTTCCTGTGCCGATATGCGCATACCATTTTTTCTTATTGGATTCCTTTCGCTCAATCAATATTAGCTTCGAATGTACTTTTAATCCGACTACACCAAAAATCACCTTTACTCCTTCTTCTTGCAATTTTTCGGAAACTTTGATATTGTGTTCTTCATCAAATCTTGCTTGTAATTCAACTACTGCAGTTACATTCTTGCCATTCTTAGCGGCATTGATTAATGCATTGGCGATTTTAGATCTATCTGCTGTTCGGTATAAATTTATTTGAATTGAAACAACATTTGGGTCAATGGCTGCTTCACGTAATAAGTCTATAATATAGTTGAAAGATTGATAAGGAAAACTAATTAAAATATCTTTTTTACGAATCACATTCAAAATACTTCTTTGATTAACTAATGCACGGTGATGCAAAGGCGGTAAAGATTCATTCACTAAAGTTTTACTTCCAATTGAAGGAAATTTTATAAAATCTTTGAAATTATGGTATCGTCCGCCATGAATGACGTTCTCATCATTCTGTAATTTCAATTTTTTGAGAATGAAATTTAATAAGTCAATTGGAGCTTTTTTATCGTAGATGAATCTCACTGGCTCACCTTGCTTTCGTTTTTTCAAACTCTTTGCCACTTTTTCAACGATACTATGCGAAATATCTTCCTCGATGTCTAGTTCAGCATCGCGAGTAAGTTTAATCGTAAATCCTTCAATTTGATCGTAATCAAAAATGGAAAATATTTCATGAAAAGAAAAACGAATGATATCATCTAATAAAATAATATCGATTCTTCCTTTAAAAGATTCGGGTAAAACTAAAAATCGAGGCAAAACCAATGATGGAATTTCAATTAAAGAATATTGAGTATCTCCCTTCCGTTTTGAATGAGTCATTTTAATCGCCAAATAAATTACTTTATCTTTTAGATAAGGTAATTTTGATTTTTTATTCAACATTAATGGCACTAAAGTTTGACGAACCGTTTCTTGAAAGTATTCTAATGCAAATTTTCCTTGTGCTTCGGTTAATTCTTTCTCATTAACAAATTTGACATTATTATTTTCTAATTCGCGAATGATTTTATTATACGTTTTTTCAAAATTTACTTGCTGTGCTAAACCTTTAGCCTGGATTTTTTCTAAAATTTTTGATGGATCAAATCCTAAATTTTTTTCGGATTTTTTACCTAAAGTTTCCATTCGCTTCAGAGAAGCAACACGCACACGATAAAACTCATCTAAATTATTAGAAAATATTCCTAGAAATCGCAAACGCTCAATTAATGGAACGCGACTATCCGATGCTTCTTGCAAAACTCTTTCATTAAATGAAAGCCAGCTCAAATCACGATTGATGATTTCGAACTTTTCAATTTTTTTCACTTCTTTTTTAACCTTTTTGGTCATGAAAAGTAATTGGTTTACGTTAATTGAATCTTAATCTAATGTTAAATTTGAAACTAATTCAAACTAGCTAACTTCTCTTCCAGTAGTTTGATTTTCGCTTGGGCATCTGTTTGTTTCTGACGTTCCATAGACAAAACTTTTTCGGGCGCGCCTGCTACGAATCGCTCATTGGATAGCTTTTTCTCAACTGAAGCTAAAAATCCTTTGGTATATTTCAATTCTTCTTGCAAAGAAATCTTTTCGGCCTTCAAATCGATTTGTTCATTGAATGGAATAAAATACTCTGCAGATTTTACCACAAAAGAATAAGCATTATTCATGCTTTCTTTCACATATTCCATTTCAGTCAAATTACAGAACTTGATAATAATATCATCAAATGATTTGTCATTATTCCCTGAAGATTTAATCGCTAATTTCAATTTTACTTTCAATGCAATATTTTTCTCATTACGAATCCCGCGAACTCCAACAATAATATCTCGAGCATTTTCAAATTTTGATAATAATTCTGGATTTTCATTCTTAATGGTTGGCCATTTTGCCACAATCAAAAAATCCTTTTCCTTTCTTTCACCAATCGTTTGCCAAATTTCTTCAGAGATAAATGGCATGAATGGATGCATCAATTTCAAAAGATCTTCGAAAATTAAAACTACTTCATCAAATGTTTTATTGTCAATCGGAGCCTCATAACCTGGTTTAATCATTTCTAAATACCAAGAGCAGAAATCATCCCAAATTAATTTGTACATCGACATCAAAGCATCCGAAATTCTGAATTTTTCAAAATGATCATTGATTTCAACAATAGTTGCTGCCATTTTCGCTCTAAACCATTCTCCTGCTAATTTATTCGAAACAGGTTGCTCTAATTCCACCACATTCCATCCCATCACCAATCGAAAAGCATTCCAAACTTTATTTGAAAAATTTCTTCCTTGCTCGCAATAAGCAGAATCAAACATCAAATCATTTCCTGCAGGTGAACACAACAACATACCTACGCGTACACCATCTGCTCCGTATTTTTGCATCAACTCAATTGGATCTGGTGAATTTCCCAATTGTTTCGACATTTTTCGTCCTAATTTATCTCTTACTATTCCGGTGTAATACACATTTTTAAAAGGTAATTCCTTTTTATATTCATAACCCGAAATAATCATTCT
>CAMBFX010000215.1 GCA_945865695.1 Chryseobacterium gleum
GTGTTGATGATGTTGATGTGTACACTCATAAATATTCATTTTATTTTTTATCAATAGAATTATGAAATAATTAAACTACGTAGTGAAAAACAATCGAAATTTTTCACCGCAGAGGTGCAGAGTTCACAGAGAATATTACTTATTTTGTAGAATTCCTTCGGAATTCCTTTACGTTTCTCTGCGCTACTGCGGTTAAACTTCATTTCAATATATCATGTTGTTTGATTATTTAAGCCATAATATTCTTAAACACTTCTTCAATTTTTCCTACCTGTATCAATTCAATATTAAATTGCTTCTGCGTAATTCCTTTATTGTATTTGGAAATAACAATTTTTTCGTATCCCAGTTTTTCTGCCTCTGAAATACGTTGGTCAATTCTATTCACAGGACGAATTTCTCCTGATAAACCCACCTCTGCCGATAAACAAATTTTTGGATCAATGGCTACGTCAACATTCGAAGAAAGTACAGAACACACCACTGCTAAATCAATTGCTGGATCATCTACTTTAATTCCTCCTGTGATATTTAAAAAAACATCTTTCGCTCCAAGTTTAAAACCACAACGTTTTTCCAATACTGCCAATAGCATATTTAATCTCTTTGTATCAAATCCTGTTGTGGTTCGTTGAGGAACTCCGTAGGCAGCGGTACTTACTAATGCTTGCACTTCTATCAATAAAGGACGCATTCCTTCTAAAGTTGCAGCAATAGAAATTCCACTTAATCGTTCGTCATTGCGTGAAATTAAAATTTCGGATGGATTTTCCACTTCGTCTAATCCATTTCCTCGCATTTCATAAATTCCCAATTCATTGGTAGAACCAAATCGATTTTTTACAGAGCGCAATAAACGATACACGTGATTTCTGTCGCCTTCAAATTGCAAAACAGTATCTACCATATGCTCTAAAACTTTTGGTCCCGCAATACTTCCATCTTTAGTGATATGTCCAATTAAAAAAACTGGAGTAGAACTTTCTTTAGCGAAACGCAACAATTCAGCTGTACATTCTCTCACTTGAGAAATACTTCCAGGAGAGGATTCAATATACGAAGTGTGTAATGTTTGAATAGAATCGATAATCACCATATCGGGTTCGATCTGTTCAATCTGTTTGAAAATATTTTGTGTACTTGTTTCACAAAGAATAAAACAATCGGGATTTCCAAAACCAATACGCTCACCACGCATGCGAATTTGTTTTTCACTTTCCTCTCCCGAAACATATAAAACTCTTTGTCCTTTGCTTTTTACAGCGATTTGTAACATCAAGGTAGATTTACCAATTCCAGGTTCTCCACCAATGAGAATTAACGATCCAGGAACCAATCCTCCACCCAAAACACGATTTAATTCTTTATCGTAAAGAACTGTTCTGTTATCTTCGGTAACGGTAATATCTGAAATGAGAGTGGGTTTTGCTATACGTGTGGAACCGGAAGAATATCCTCCTGTTTTTTCTTTTTGCACTACTTCTTCTACGAATGAATTCCATGCTGCGCATGAAGGACATTTACCCAACCATTTGGTTGCTTCAAATCCACAGCTCTGACAGAAAAATGCTGATTTTGTTTTTGCCATGGGGCTAAGATAGGGAATTAGCGAATTAGCCAATAAGCGAATTAGCGAATTAGCGAATAAGTTTTGAACCAAAAGAAAATTATTATAATTTAGAGGAATGAAATTCGCTAATTACAAATTATTTCTTCCCCTTTTTATATTGGTATTTATTTGGGGTTGTGCTGAAATGAAAGATTTGAAAATCGGAAAATATCCAGATAATCCGAAGGAAGTAGATTTGGATGTATTCATTCCAATTTGGATAGAAAATGATTCATTAGTAAAAATGCCTTTTCATAATTTGTATGAATCACGAAGAGATTCATTATATGTGTTTTTCAATAAGAACGATTATGACCAAAAAATTTACATTAAAGTACCTTTGAGCCGGTTAACTTCGATAGACTATATGTCGATCGATGGGAAATCGATACATAAAAAATTTTACGCAGAATTCGTACCTTCAGAAATTAAGACTAGAAACAATAATGAGGGTAGTTTGAGTCATACTTTAAACTATACTTATCTTTTTATCGACTCTACCAGTTCCATTAAAATAAAATGCCATTATGTGATTCGTAATGACATCGGTATAAAAGTCAATGAAGAAACTTATTCTGCCATTTATAATATTAAAGATAAAACTTTAAAGTAAATTCAATCCCGGTAAAAACACAAAGAAGCTCGTGCCATGCGACTGTGAGGTCTCAAACCAAATCTTTCCACCAGAGCTTTCTACAATATTTTTAACCATTGCCAAGCCTAATCCCATGCCTGTGGTTTTGGTAGTAAAATTAGGGGTGAATATTTTATCAATTCTTTCGGGATCTATTCCACTACCATTATCCTTCACATCCATCACAAAACCATTTTCCTTCTTGCGAATATGTATATCCACTTTCCCCTCTCGATTATCTGGGATAGATTGAATAGCATTTTTCACTAGGTTACCAATAACACGCAATAATTGTTCTTTATCACCCAATACCTTTGCGTTTATCAATTCTCCCTTGTGAAAACGAATAAGAACCGAAGGTGTTTCTCTATATAATTCAACTGTAGATTCCAAAATCTGAATTAAATCCAATTCTTCGTTAATCGCCTTCGGCATTTTCGCAAAATTCGAAAATTCATTGGCGATATTCGTTAAAGAATCAATCTGCTCAATTAGGGTAACCGCAAATTTTTCCATTTTCTGGTCGTAATCTGGGTCCTCTTTTTTCAATGATCGTTGGGCATGCTGAATAGTCAATCGCATTGGGGTCAATGGATTTTTTATTTCATGAGCTACCTGTTTCGCCATTTCTCTCCACGCACTTTCTCTCTCTGATCTAGCTAACTCAGCAGCGTATTCTTCTAGTTCCGTTACTTTATTATTATACTCATTTACTAAACTTGCAATTTCATCATTCCCTTTGTATTGTATGGTTTTATTCGATTTTCCCAATTGAATGGTAGCTAAATTTTGTTGAAGAACTCGCAATGGTTTAGTAATCCAATTTGAAACAAACAATGCGGCTAATAGAGAAATTGCAAAAAGCAAAATGAAAATATTGATAATCGCTACAAGGAAAGAAGAGTACTCCGATCGTAATACAGATTGCTTAGAAAAATAAGGAAGATTAACGAACCCTAACAATTTTCCATCCGTATTTAATAAAGGAATGTATCCTGATAAATACAACATGTTTCCAATTTGCTCCTCTTGTATTACTTCGCTTTTTGAAAGCCCCGATAGTTGTCGATAGGCCTCAGGCTCCATTTGTGAAGAAAGTAATCCAGAAGTAAAAATTCGTGGACGAGAGGAGGCTAATAGTTCGCCCTTGGTATTATATAAATTGATGTCGGTAATAAATACATTCGAAAATTTTTCTAAAATATAAGAAAGATAATTTTGCAAATCGTGCCCCAAGGATTTTTCATTTCCCACTTTATGTGAAACTTCTATTCTAACGGATTGCAATTTTTCACTAATGATTCGTTTGTTTTTTTCTTCATATTGTCCCGAAATAAAATAACGAGTACCCACACCAAATAATACCAATGAAAATAATAAAACGCTTACTAATAAAAATTGTATCTTACCTTGCAGTGTCAGTTGAAACGAAGTATTTCCAAATGAAATTTGTCGAACAAGCATTCCAAGCAATAATAAAACACATAACAAGGTAAATAAATAGGAAAATGTTGTGGCTTTTGATATAAAATTTTCCTCCGGCATTCCCATAATTACCAAGGTTCGCTTATTTGGACGAATGCACATATGTTTAAAATGTCCTTCTGAAAAAGCATAATATTCTTGACCATCATCTTGCGCAACATAAGCTTTATCAGTCAAGCTATAATTGAATTCTCCAAATCGAGCCACTTGCATTCCGTCCACATATCGGGCAAAAGAATAATTACGAATCACATTGGTTCTTCCTCCTGTTTTTGCTGGTTTATCCAATAATAATTCGGGGAAACCTATGTCTTCAGGAATTTTTTTCGAACGAAGTTCGCAGAATAAAAAACCAATAGGTTGCGAATTACGAATAGCTACAGGAAGTTTAATGACATAACTCAATTTATTCACCGAATTATATATGAAATAAATATTAGGATTGAATGCAGAAGGAATTCCGTTCACCTTAATAATATCATCCAATTCATTAAAATCTCGAATGGGTGCAAATCCTTCTATTCCGAGTGGAGTGCTATCTTTATTGAAAAGATAATACTGAATATCATAATCCGACCATGAGCCTTTAAAATAAGTTTCATCAATTTTATGATCAAAATCGAGTTTACTGAATTCTAATTGAGTGTTGAATGGTTCTTGAATCAAATCACTTTGTAATAATTCAGGTTCCATATC
>CAMBFX010000216.1 GCA_945865695.1 Chryseobacterium gleum
GCTTTTCACTTGGGAGAAATTAGATTACGTACCGAAAGTGAAAAAAGAATTCGGATTGAAATAATAAAGAGGGGGCGATGAGCCCCTTTTTTGTTGGAAGGAAATTTAGTATATTTGATTTTTAGGAAGCCAAGTATTTTAAAGGAATATATTAATATCTTAAGTTATGAAAAAAATCAATCTTGTTGTAGCATTCATAATTCTCAATTACATTCATTTATTTGCCCAACCAATTCTAGATTCTAATTGCCTAGCTCGTATTGGAGATTCGATTACCTATAAGGAAGTAAGTAGCGGTATCCAAGTTTTACCAGGTCCCAGCGGTGCAAATGTAACTTGGGATTTTTCGAATATAACATACTATCCTAGTTTAAATATTGGGGTAAAGTTCGTAAATCCAGCTAATACATCTTACGGTTCTAATTTTCCTAATTCCAATTTAGCCAAAATTTATAGTATTGGACAAATTCAATATTATAATAAAAGCCTGGACTCCCTAACTTATGATGGACAAATGCTAAATTTTGAAATAAACCATTACCATGATCCACGCATAAATTTAAAATTTCCTGCATCATATCAATATTCATTTATTGATAATTTTGCCAGTAACTTTTTACAATCTGGGAATCCAGTTTCGCGTACTGGTTCAATTATTACATATGCTGATGCTTATGGAACTTTAATACTTCCGTCTGATACTATTCATGATGTTTTAAGAATAAAAATGATACAATTTATTATCGATGTTAAAACTTCTGGAACTACTACTTATATTGATACAAATTATTTCTGGTACAACCCAACAATCAGGGATTATATTGGGCATTATAATGTTGCAGAATTTCAATCTAATATTTATTCCTTTGCAAATTTTAGATCCGATATTTTAATAAATGGAATAGATGATGTCAAGTTGGATACACGAATTAAACTTTATCCAAATCCTACTTCAGATAACCTTAATATTGAAATTCCATTTGTAAAAAATGAAACAAATACCGTCTTTATTTACAATACCTTGGGGAATTTAGTAAAAACTATTTTCGTTCAAAAAACCCAAAATAAAATTGATGTTTCAGATTTAGCAAAAGGATTGTATTATATTAAATTTACAAATGGGAATGTTCAATTTTCAGAGCGATTTGTAGTGAACTAATATCCGCGTTTTTGTTCTACTTTTAATGCTAACAAAATTACCGTCTCCAATAACTCAAATTCATCTCCCTATTCTTCTAGAAAAGGAAATAGAATTGTATTTAAAACGCGATGATTTAATTCACGAAGTAGTTTCAGGAAATAAATGGAGGAAATTAAAATACAATATTGAATTCGTGCTTCGACAGGCTCAGCAACCGAATTCTACTATTCTCACATTCGGAGGTGCGTATTCCAATCATATAATAGCAACAGCATTCGCCTGTAAAGAAAACGGATTGAAATCAATTGGAATCATCAGAGGCAATGAAGGGACAATTGGTGAATTGTCCTTGAATATCACATTAAAAGAAGCACAACAATACGGAATGCAATTACATTTTATTTCTCGTGAAGAATATAAAAGGAAAGAAGAAAAAGAATTCATAGAAGAATTAAAAAATAAATTCGGAGAGTTTTATTTAATAGAAGAAGGTGGAGCGAATCATTTGGGAATTGAAGGATGCAAAGAAATTCTCCTGGAGGAATCGGTGGTTGAGCATGGTCGAAACCACCATTACGATTACATAACCTGTGCAGCAGGAACAGGAACTACCTTAACAGGATTATTTTTATCGTTAAGAGAAAAAGAAAAATTAATTGGATTTCCTGCATTAAAGAATGGAGAATTTATTTTAGAAGAAATAAAAAATAAAATTCCAGAAAAATATTTCGAAGAAAATAAAAACAGAATTGAATTAATTTGCGATTATCATTTTGGTGGTTATGCAAAAGTGAATGATGAATTAAAAAATTTCGTTTCTGATTTTTTCAATCAAACCCAAATTCAATTAGACCTTATATATAACGGAAAGATGATGTTCGGGCTCCTCGACCTCATCCAAAAAGATCATTTCCCTAAAAAGACAAGAATTCTGGCCATTCATACAGGCGGAGTTCAAGGAAATCGAGGATTTTTGTAAAATAAATCACAATTATCCATTTTATTTCACAAATTAAATTTCTACTTTAAGTAAAATAATTACACTTATTTTACTGTATTATAGTTATTTACATAGTTTACCTATATTTTACTTCAATAAGTTATTAACAATTTTGAAACTTCTGTTCATATCGTAGCGTTAGACACTCAAGTTCGAGGTTTATAACAAACAACCAAAAACACCAACTTTTATGAAAACAAGTATCAGACTGACATTCAGCCTGGCAGCCATACTCTTGACTTTACTTTCAGGAATGGCACAACCAGCAGAAAGGAGAATCTCCCGCTCTCAATATATCGAGACTTGGAAAGATCAAGCCATCCTTCAAATGCAATTGCACGGAATTCCTGCAAGCATCACTCTTGCACAGGGAATTTTAGAAAGTGCTGATGGAAATTCTGCGCTTGCAAAATATGCCAACAATCATTTTGGAATTAAATGTCATGATTGGGAAGGCGAAACTTACATTCAAGATGACGATACCTATAATGAATGTTTCAGAAAATACGATGAAGCATCACAATCGTATAATGATCACTCACAATTTTTGATGACTCGCAGCAGATATTCATTCTTGTTCAATTATAAATCGAATGATTATGAAAATTGGGCACATGGTTTGAAGAAAGCAGGATATGCTACCAATCCACAATACGGAAATATGTTGGTGCAAATTATCGAAGATCATGAATTATCTCAATACGATGAGATGAATTCTGTATCATCAAAAGCAGTGGTGAGTGAAGTAAAAGTAGTTGCTACTCTCACAAAAGTAAAACATGAAGTAGCAGTACACGATAATAATATAAAATACATCGAAGTAAAAGACGGAGATACTTTTCAAAAAATTGCAGATGAATTTGAAATGGGATTATGGCAAATTTATAAATACAATGATTTATCAAAAACGGATGTGATGCAAGAGGGAGATATTATTTATTTGCAACCGAAAAGAAATTCTGCAAAAGTTGATTTATATACTGTGAAAAAAGGCGATACGATGAAAGAAATTTCTCAGCTGTATGGAGTAAAGCTGAAGAAAATTTACAAGAAAAACGAAATGGAACCAGGCACTGAACCTGAGGTAGGGCAAGTGCTTTGGTTACGTGGGAAGAAGGAAATCTAATCGAGAATTAAGAATTAAAAATGAATAATTAATAATTGAAATACAAAAGGCGAAAAAATAAAATCAAAAAATACCATCTCGATAGGGTAAGAAGCTACCGAGATAAAATGAACTAAAGAAATCTTTCTATGAAAGTCGTGTGGTGACGAGTTGGATTAGATAGTTTGGTGACTCCTCGATTCAAGAGTGAGTTGTTGTTTGTTCAGGAAGTCCCGCTTTATGCGGGATTTCTTGTTAATGAGACTTTGCTTTTACAAGACGTAGTCGATGTAAAAGCATTAGTCGAATTAATCCAGATCGACTGCAAGGAGCATCTGGATTGTTGAATTATAGTTCCAACAATAATTAGTGTTAAGTAATTAATTGCAGTAGTCGTCCCGATAATTATCGGGATAATCCAGATCGCCTGCAAGGAGCATCTGGATTTATGAATTGTAACCTAATATTATTTGTATAATAATATTCCTCCGTGCTCTTTGTGATTCTTCCCTTCGTGAGCTTCGTGATTAAAATTTAATTTTTCAAAAATAATTGATCACCAAACTCCACCAACATCTTCTTCAAATCTTCAAATTCTGTCAATGGTAATGTTTCATATTTATCAAAAACATCATGATAAGCTTGAATTCCACCCATAGTATAAATGAAAAAAGATTTTACTCCATTCTTATCAAACCAATAATGATCGCTATTGGAAGTTTCTCCTCGCTTTTTGATTTTTACTAAATAATTTTTTTCTGCATTTATTTTTTCGAGCAATTCAAATTCCTTTGTATGTTTCGTTGCATTCACCACCGTGATTCCTTCATCGCCTGTTCCCATAATATCCATGTTCATCACAAAAGCGATTTTCTCTAATGGAATAGGCGAATTTTTTACGAAATATTCTGAACCTTTCAAACCTGCTTCTTCACCAGAAAAACCGATAAAAACAACATTAAAATCTTCTGGTGGATTTTTAGCATAATGTTCCATCAAACATAAAAGCATGGTTGTTCCACTTGCATTGTCATTGGCACCAGGAAAATAAGTCTTCTCCCCCGTTCTACCCAAATGATCA
>CAMBFX010000217.1 GCA_945865695.1 Chryseobacterium gleum
GCTGGATTTTATCCGCAAATCAAGAGGAAATGTAAATCAAGTTTTGGTTTACACTTTGGATAGATTCAGTAGAACAGGAGGAGAGGCAATAAAACTGGCAACAGATTTAAGAGAAAAATATGGAATTACTATTTGTGCAGTAACTCAACCCAATGATACAACTCACCTCAGCGGAATATTAAATCAAAATATCCAGTTTCTTTTCAGTTGGTTTGACAATGGACAAAGACAAGAAAAAGCAGTTGCAGGAATGAAAGAGAAATTCAAGAAAGGAATTTGGGTAGTAAAGCCTCCAGTAGGTTATGATATAGTTAGAAGCAATGGAGAAAGGAGAATTGTAGTGAATGAAGAAGGCAAGAAAATCAAAAAGGCTTTTGAATGGAAACTACAAGGAATAAAGAATGAAGAAATACTAATCCGCTTAAAAACTCTCGGAGTAAATATTTATCCTCAGAAGCTATGTAAGATTTTGGTAAACCCTTTTTATTGCGGAATCATTTCACATGGAATGTTAGATGGTAAAATTGTAGATGGTGTTCATGAGAAACTAATTTCAAAGGAACTGTTTCTAAAAGTGAATAATCTATTGAAAGAATCAAGATATGGAATTCCACATGAAAGAGAAAATGACAACCTACCTTTAAAGACTTTTGTAAAGTGTGATAAGTGCGGAACTTCTTTGACTGGATATTTGGTAAAGAAAAAGCAATTGTATTATTACAAGTGTCCAACCACAGGATGTAACAACTCCAAAAGTGCAAAGCAACTTCATAACCTGTTCAAAGAACAATTGCAACCACTCAATATTCAAGAGCATTGTAAAAAGCCTTTCATTTCACATTTCATTAGTGTAATGGCAGGGAACAATAAAGAGAGAACAGAACAAGAAAAAAGCCTGAAACTAAAATTGTCAGAGGTTAAAAGGAAGTTGGAGAACATAGATGAAAAGCACTTTGCTTTGAATGAAATGCCCGAAGAATCCTACCATAGATTGACCGAAAAATTCAGGGAGGAAAAGGGGCAAATTGAGGCAGAAATTGAAAAAGTGGCTGTAGATAGTTCTAACCTCGAAAAACAACTGGAAACAGTCTTGTTTTATCTCTCGAATCCATTGATTATATGGGAGAATATACAAGGAAATGCAAAGGAGAAACTTCAAAAACTGGTATTTCCCAAGGGAATGACTTTTAACAAGGAAAAAGAGGTGGTTCTAACTCCTGAAACTAATGCCTTTTTTAAGTGTTTTGCTGAATTCTCAAGGGGTTTAGGGACTAAAGGGGGTAGTGATTCCCCCTTTTTTTTTGCTGAGTCCCTTTCTGCGGAGAGGGCGGGATTCGAACCCGCGGTACCTTGCGGTACACAAACTTTCCAAGCTTGCACGTTCGGCCACTCTGACACCTCTCCGAATTTAAACCCTATTTGAAAAATTAGGGACGCGAAGTTCTGAATAATAATCAACCAAAACAAAATTATCTCTATCCATTTAAAGAACTATACCGTTAGTTTTACAAAACTTAATTACTTGAATATCTATGATTTAATCGAAATTTGAGTTAGAGTTAAAGTATATTATTGCTTTTATTGAACATTTTTTCTTTTGCCTTTATTGATGGAAAAACGACTGATTATAAATCATTACTTAAAATTAATCCCTCAATGTTTTGTCAATACCAAGTATTTTTTACTTTTGAGGGTTGTTAATTCAAAAAGGTGTTCGATTCATAACAAAAAGCCTTTCCTTTTAAATTCTCAACCTTTAAATCAGTAAACATATAAATAAACAATAAATAAAAACGAAACAAGTTTGAACATTAATTGATACACCATGAAAAAACTCCTTTCACTTTTAGCTTTAGCTGGATTCCTTACTTTTGGAACAGCTGCTTATGTAAACGCTCAAGAAGCTGCACCTGCTGCTGAAGCAGGCCCAAAAGCTGGCGCAACCATTGAAGACAAAACATTCCATCAAGGAATTAAAGAGAAATTTATTGAGGGTGATCCAATCTGGATGGCTCCAGTATTAATTTGTTTAATTATGGGATTAGCTATTTGTATCGAGCGTATTATTTATTTAAATATGGCTTCTACTAATACAGTTAAACTTTTAAATAATGTAGAACAAGCGCTAGCATCAGGCGGTGTTGAAGCGGCTAAAGAAGTTTGTCGTTCTACACGTGGTCCAGTTGCCTCTATTTTCTTCCAAGCTTTAGATCGATCTGGAGATGGAGTGGATATGTCGGAAAAAGCAATTGTTGCTTATGGAAGCGTTCAAACAGGTTTACTTGAAAAAGGATTAAGCTGGATTGCCTTATTTATCGCTCTTGCTCCGATGCTCGGATTCTTGGGAACGGTTGTAGGTATGATTCAAGCCTTCGATAGAATTGAGATTGAGAAAACCATTTCACCAGACGTTGTTGCTGGTGGTATTAAAGTGGCCCTTTTAACTACGGTTGCAGGTCTTATCGTTGCGATGATTCTTCAGTTATTATATAACTATATCATTTCTAAAATCGATAACATCGTAAATCAAATGGAAGATTCTTCTATTTCTATGATGGACTTGATGCTTAAACACAATATTTTTCCTAAAAATTAATTCGCTTTAAATACAGTATTTATGACTGATAAAGTATTACATCTCGTTCTTCTAGGCATCAAATCTTTGATTGGTGTGATAGGAGTAATTCTTTTCATTATGATTTTATTGGGAGAACAAACCAGTGCTTCAGGTGAAAAGTTACATGCTACCGGTGCCATCGATGGTGGTATAGTTATGAGTTATATTGTTACTATAGTTTGTATAGCGTTATGGATTGTTTTTTCGATTTGGGGAATTGTTTCCAATTTCAAAAAATCACTTCCAATGTTAGCTTCATTGGGTGTATTCGCAGTTCTTTTTCTAATCTCTTATTCTATGGCTTCAGATGAAATCATGGAAACTTGGAAAAAGAAACCAGATTTGTTTACTCCTTTTAATATCAAATGGACGGATGTCGGTGTTTATATTATGTATTTCATGTTAATCATTACAGTTATTACAATTGTAGTAAGTGAAATCGTTAAATTATTCAAGTAATTTATGGCTCGTAGACAACTAGATGAAATCAATGCAGGTTCGATGGCGGATATCGCCTTCTTACTTTTGATTTTCTTCCTCGTAACAACTACGATGGAGTTTGATCAAGGGATAACGAAAGTTCTTCCGCAAAAACCACCAGAAAATATGCCTCCGGTTATTTTATTGGATAGAAATGTTCTAACGGTTCAAGCAAATTTCAATGATGAGTTAATGGTAGATGACGAACCATTAAACGCAAAAGATTTGAAGGATAAAGTAATTGAGTTCATGGAAAACAAAAAAGGAGATGAAAATCTTCCTGAAATGGAATCTGTGACTAAGGCTGTTTGTGAAGAAAAAATTCAAATCCTTAAAAAGAATATTGCTGATGATCCAGACAATGAACTTGTGACCATTTGGGAAAGTGATTTGAAAGAATGGGAATCAAGAAAAGCAGCAGTTGCCGTTGTAGGGCCATTTGATGTAATTCCAAAACTTTGTGTTATCTCGGTTCAAACAGATAATGGAACGAGTTATGATTTTTATATTCAAATTCAGGATGCAATGAAAGGTGGAATAAACCATTTAAGAAACGAATGGTGTATTAAAGCCTATAACGTTAAGTATACCGATTTGAAGGAAACCGATTTTAATGATATGGAGAAAATAAAAATTATCCGTGCCATCGTTCCTGAACGTATCGCTGAAATGGAACCAAGAAATATTCAGGAATTCTAATTCAAAAAGATTATGGGTAGATTTAAAAAAGAAAAGAAAAGAGCTTCTGCTGCGATGTCAACGGCTTCGCTTCCTGATATTGTTTTCATGTTATTGTTCTTCTTCATGGTGGCAACAGTAATGCGTGAAACAGATATGCAAGTGGATATCAAGCCGCCAATTGCCAATGAAATTTCAAAATTGGAAAACCGTAAATTAGTTGGGCATATTTATATTGGATTTCCAGTAAACCAGAACTTAGGTCGTGAACCACGTATCCAATTAAATGATCAATTAGTGGATGATGCAACAAAAATCAAAGGGTATGTTGCAGATAAGATTGGTGCGTTATCTGAAGAAGAAAAAACTCAGTTTGTTGTTTCTTTGAAAGTAGATGCGAAAACAAAAATGGGTATTGTGAATCGTGTAAAATATGAATTACGTGTAAATGAGTATTTCAAAATCAATTATGCTGCTGCTTCTCCGAAAGTAGATGAGTAAAAAATAATAGACAAAGTAAAAGCCATCTTAAAAAGATGGCTTTTTT
>CAMBFX010000218.1 GCA_945865695.1 Chryseobacterium gleum
GTCCCAGTAAGATTTCCGTATTCATCGACTACTTTTGATTCGATAATATTAAATACCTGCTCAGGATTTACATTACCACATGCCGGACATTCGCTTTCATTGGCATTTACATGGTTTACTAATTGTTTGAAATAAATAATTGCATCAACAGGGTTACCATAATAAATAGGGAAACCACCTGTATCTAAAATCATTAATTTATCAAACATCTTATAGATGTCTGAAGAAGGTTGATGGATGACCACAAAGACAAGTTTGCCTTTTAAAGCTAACTCTTTAAGTAAGTCCATAATATTCTCTGAATCTCTTGAAGATAGACCAGAAGTTGGTTCATCAACGAAAAGTACAGCTGGCTCACGAATTAATTCCAATCCAATATTCAAACGTTTTCTTTGTCCACCAGAAATGGTTTTATCTAGAGGGCTTCCAACTCTTAAGTCCTTTCGTTCATAAAGTCCTAATGCATTTAAAACTTTTACACAAAGTTTATTAATTTGATCATCATTAAGATTTCCGAAACAAAGTTTAGCGTTATAATATAGGTTTTGATAAACTGTTAACTCTTCAATTAATAAATCATCCTGCGAAACATATCCAATTACACCTTCAATTGTTTTACTCTCATGATGAATGTCAACACCATTAATGGTAACTGCTCCGCCAGTTGGGGTATAATTACCGTTTAATAGGTTCAATAATGTAGATTTTCCTGCACCAGAAGCACCCATGATACCTAAAAGTTTCCCTGATTCTTCAGCAAAACTTAAAGGATACATTCCAATATTTCCAGTTTTGAATTTGTAAGTGATATTATCAACTTTAAAAACAATTTTTTGGTCATTGGTATCACTTAAGAAACGAGAAATGATATCACTATAGTAGATAGGTTGAACTTTAGAACTTCTCAATGAAGAACCTTGAGTAAGAACATAGATTCTACCAGGCGACATGGCTTGTCCGTTCAATAATAATTCAGAGCCACCAAAATATCTTAAAATATAAATTCCAACGCTTTCAATACTTAAAACCAAAACTCTTCCTTGAATACTTTCAGAATAAATATGTTTGGTTTTGGTTAATCCAGTTGTCTTATCAGAGGTAATATCTAACCAATGTTCATCATCAATTCGAGTGTTATTCGTTTCTTTTGCATCAGCAAATGTTTTAACACGTATATATTCTTCTTTAGAAATATTAAATGTTTCGGCAACTGTTTCAGCAAATTCTAACTCTTGTTCGGTTACGGTTTGATTTTCATTGATAAATTCGATGATACGAATCAATACAATGATTTTTTGTTTTTGTGCTAATTCCTCATTAATCTGAGTACAAATTTTTAGAATTTTCACTGAATTAACGGAAGTACGCTTTCTTTTTCCGTCTTTTTTGGCAGAATTACCTTGATGAGCTTCAAGAAATTCATCAAAAAGTTTTAAATATTCATCTACAAGTTCAAGACTTAATTGTTGCTTAAGGAAAAGTTCAACAATTTTACGACCTCCACCTTGATGGTCTGTTTCACCAGATTCTTCATCGTCAACCCTAGCGATAATCGCAAAAAGTTGCATTAATGCTTTTAGTATCCGTTCACTCATTTATTTGAAAATGTAGAAAAATGAAGACATTTTTCAATGCCTTATTTTACGTGGTTAAATTATTTTTTTTGTTTGAAACCAATTAGCATAACGCCACAACCCGAAGATTTTTTATCAGGATCCAATTTTACTTGAATAACAATATCCAAAGTGTTTTCTAATTTAAAATCCCAATAAGGCGTATTGCCATGTTCGGCACTTGAAAAAATTAAATTCATTGATGTATCATAGACTTCAAAGATTACATAATTATCTTTAGTTCCAGCTGAAGCAGCAATTCTATACGTTCCTCCTTTGAAAAAAGTAGTATAAAATTCGGCTATTTGCTCTTCATCTAAAAGAGCACGATAGGTTTGACCGTCTGAAATAAAAACTGCTTTTGCGTCTTTTTTAGAAGGTTTATTCATTTCTTTTTTACATACTCCAACAAGTGAATCACAAATTTGCGCATTTGAAGTTTGAAATCCTGCTGCTAAAATAAATGCAGCAACCATTATTATTAGTTTCATTTTCATAAGTTTGATTCAAGGATTTTAGTTCTAATTTCTTTTACTTTATCAGCAATCATCTGAAGTGTTTCAGCACTTACTTCAACTGTTCTTTTGCTTTTAATGTTGGTAGTCATTGATTCTTTATGGTGTTCAGGTTCTTTAAATTCATATGAATAATTTATAGTTTCGAATTCGTCATACAAGTCTTGAAGTTCATCTGCTAACAAAGTATAATCTTCTTCAGAATAATCATGCAGTAACATGATTAGATTTTCTAACGTTGTTCTTTGTTCTCCAATTCGGGAAATAACATCAGGGTTATTTAATTGAATTGCAATTTCACAGGCAAAATGTAAAGCTTCAAGCCAACCTCCTGTAAGAATCAAGGAGGCAACATCTGATTTGTCATTATTTTTTAAATATTCGTCACCAGAACGAAAAGCATCAGAAACCAAAACAAGCATGGAATCTTGATTTTCCATATTTTGACTAAAACGATCAATCAAAGCTTTATCAAAAGCACCACCAACATTAACTTCATCTGCTAATTTTTGAATTGCAGTTAAGTATGAAATAGCATCATTACTGTTGTTATTATAAATGGTGATGTATCCTAAATCAGCACCATAGACTCCCAAATTCAAGGCTTTGTAAAAATCTGTTGTGTAATTTGAAGCGTTTTCAGGCGCATTAATTAGGTTCCCGTTAAATGGGGCACCTGATTCCTTTAGCAGGGTTGCGGTCTCAAAAGGAGAAGGAATGCTGAAAAACTTTCCACCTAATTTTACCTGCATGTCCGATGATGAATCATCATTCGCGTCTTTTTCGGTATCGGTAACTTCACCGCCTTTGGTTTCGGATTCTCCGCAACCAGTCATTACCATAGTTCCTCCAATGAACAGAGCCATTGAAAGCGGTAAGAATTTAAATAATTTTTTTAACATATTCAGAGCTCTTTGTAATTTATACGCAAGTAAGAAAAAATTAATCAATCTGCCAAAAAAAATGTTTCGATAAAACCTGATTCTATTGCGCTAAATTGATTCTATTTGTAGATTATTGAAAATCTGTTCTTTTTTTGAATTTTGTTTTGATTCCAGCTGATTAGCTCTATTTTTGTCGTAAAAATTCTTTTTAGATTTAACCATAGAACCTTCCATCCAATCTTAAAATAATAACTATGACAAAAAAAATTCTCGCAAATGATGGTATTGATAAATCAGGACAGATTATTCTGGAAAAAGCTGGTTTTACTGTTCTGACTGAAAAAGTGGCTCAAGAACAATTAATCTCCTATATAAATTTGGAAAATATAGATGCTTTATTGGTTCGAAGCGCAACAACCGTTAGAAAAGATATGATAGATCAATGTAGTTCATTGAAATTAATCGGAAGAGGTGGAGTTGGAATGGATAATATTGATGTTCAATATGCCAAGGATAATGGGCGTGAGGTGGTTAACACACCAGGAGCTTCATCACAATCTGTTGCCGAGTTAGTTTTTGCACATCTGTTCACCATGGCTCGTTTTCTCGATGATTCAAACCGAAATATGCCCATCAATGGAATGACTGATTTTGACAAATTAAAAAAGAAATACGCCAAAGGAATTGAATTAAGAGGAAAAACGATTGGGATAGTTGGTTTTGGAAGAATTGGGCAAAATGTGGCTACCTATGCCTTGGGTTGTGGTATGAAAGTTTTAGCTCATAATCCTTTCATGAAATCAACTGAAATTTCATTTGAAGTTAGTGGATTTGGAATAGTAAAAGTGAAAATTGACACTGTTTCATTGGAGGAATTAATAAAAAATGCAGATTTTATTTCGTTGCATGTACCCAAGCAAAAAGATGGCTCGGCTGTTATAGGTGCCAAAGAATTTGAAATGATGAAAACAGGAGTTTGTTTAGTTAATGCAGCTCGAGGTGGAGTAGTAGATGAAATTGCATTATTGCATGCTTTGGATAACGGAAAATTAGCTCATGCTGGATTAGACGTTTTTGAAAATGAACCAACACCAGATGACCGATTATTGAAACATCCTAAAATTTCGTTAACTCCGCATATCGGTGCAGCGACCAATGAAGCTCAAGATAGAATTGGAGTAGAATTAGCTGAAAAAATAATTGCGTATTTTAAATCATAATGGCCATTATTCAACCATTTAAAGGCGTAAGACCAGGAAGAGATAAAGCTCATTTGGTGGTTTCTCGCGCAGTAA
>CAMBFX010000219.1 GCA_945865695.1 Chryseobacterium gleum
TTCATGCAAAAGTTTTTACTTTTTCCCCGCAAAGATGCAATCCATCATATTCATTCTCCTGGTTCAATTGATTTGATGCAGAAAGCTGTTTTTCGTCTCAAATTCGAAGAATTATTTTTTCTACAATTACAATTAGCAAGAACAAGAATCGCTCAAACAAAAAAACTAAAAGGATTAGTGTTTTCAGAAGTAGGTGAGGTTTTTAATGCTTTTTACAATAATTATTTGCCATTTCCATTAACAAATGCCCAGAAACGGGTTATTAAGGAAATTCGAAAAGATATGGGCTCAGGTGCACATATGAATCGTCTTGTGCAAGGTGATGTGGGTAGCGGAAAAACAGTGGTGGCATTATTAACAATGCTTATTGCTATCGATAATGGATTTCAATCTTGTTTGATGGCACCCACAGAAATTTTAGCCACTCAACATTTTTATGGAATTTCTGAATTATTAAAAGATTCAAATGTAGCAGTGAGATTATTGACGGGTTCTACAAAAACTGCCGAAAGAAAAAGTATAGCTTATGATTTAGAAACAGGAGCTTTAAATATTTTAATTGGAACGCATGCATTGATTGAACCCAAAGTGAAATTCAAAAATTTAGGATTTGCGGTAATTGATGAACAACATCGTTTTGGAGTAGAACAGCGATCTAAATTATGGAAAAAAAATGCACTCCCTCCTCATGTTTTAGTAATGACTGCTACACCGATTCCACGAACTTTAGCAATGACACTTTATGGTGATTTAGATATTTCTGTGATTGACGAAATGCCACCGGGAAGAAAACCAATTACTACTTCTCATCGTTTCGATTCGGCTCGAATTACGATTTTCAATTTCATGGAAGAACAGATAAAATTAGGTCGGCAGATTTATGTAGTTTATCCGTTGATTGAAGAATCAGAGAAGATGGATTACAAAGATTTGATGGATGGATATGAGAGTGTAACACGAAGATTTCCACTGCCACAATATCAAGTAAGTATTTTACATGGACAAATGAATTCTTCAGCCAAAGATGTTGAAATGCAGCGATTTGTAGAGGGGAAATCACAAATTATGGTGGCCACCACTGTTATTGAAGTGGGCGTAAATGTTCCAAATGCATCTGTAATGGTCATTGAAAGTGCCGAAAGATTTGGACTTTCACAATTGCATCAATTAAGAGGTAGAGTAGGGCGTGGAGCTGATCAATCGTATTGTATTCTCATGACAGGAAATAAATTGAGTCGTGAAGCTAGAAAACGAATGGAAATTTTAGTGGAAACAACAGATGGTTTTATTATTGCAGAGGAAGATTTAAAAATGCGAGGTCCTGGTGATTTAATGGGCACACAACAAAGTGGTATTTTGGATTTGAAAATTGCAGATATAACCAAAGACGAAAAAATTATGAAACTCGCTCGTGATGCAGCCAATGATTTAATTGCAAAAGACGCTGATTTAACAATGAATGAAAATCAATCTATCCGAAATCAATTTTTACGAATGTTGAAAAACAGACCAAATTGGAGTAGGATTTCATGATATTTATTTTTCGTTTTTCGTTTTTTGTTTCCGCTGTCACTCTGAACTTGTTTCAGCGTCTATCCTTCAAGTCATTTTTTTCTTCTCTTATCTTTTGGCTATTGTCTATTGGCTGTTGGCTTTTGTCTTCTCCTTCTTCAGCTCAAAATCTCATCTACAATCCCGGATTCGAATCGGATTCAGCGGCGCCAATCACTACATATTCGCAATTACATGCAGGGCAAACTTTAGTAGACGGTTGGTATGTTCCAACTGATGGAACCTCTGATTATTTTAATTCACATCAATCTACAATTAGAGGCCATGCTATTCCAAAAGCACGTACTGGCCAAGGAAGAATTGCGATGATTTGGGCCAATAGTTCAGAAAATAGTTATAGAGAATTTATTACAGGAAGATTAGTAAAACCATTGGTGAAAAATAAGAAATATAAAATTAGTTTTTACATCTGTAGATATAAATATGCGCATTATAGCCCAATGCAAATAGGCGCCTATTTTTCAAAAGATTCAATGATTCAAAAGAATTATTATGCCAATATTAAAGTGCAGCCACAAATGAAAATTGAAGATTATACCATTTTGGATGATCGAAAATATTGGCATAAAGTGGAAGCTGTTTTTATTGCTAATGGAGATGAAAAATTTGTTACGTTGGGAAATTTCAAACAAACCATCAATGATTTGACCTCGCCAGCAATAAAAGTAAGTAATAAATTTACTATTGTGGCAACCGGAACTTATGCGTATTGTTTTGTCGATGATATTTCGGTAGAAGAATACAATGAATCATTAGAAGAAAACACACCGAAGAAAAAATTGTATTTGTATTTAGTAGATCATTCTTCCTCTATGAAAAAAGATGAAAAATTTGAAAGATTGAAAAGTGGAATAAAAAAATCATTAAAAAAACTACCAGCCGATGCAGAGTTTTCTATTATTGGTTTTTCTAATCAACCAAAAACAATTTTAGGTACCACCAAAACATTGTTGTATGATTTAGCCGATGCCTTGGATACATTGAAAATAAAAGGACAAACCAATGCGATTGGAGCAATAAATTATGCCTATGATTTTAAAGAATTGAATAAAGAATACGATATTGAATTAATGATGTGTACTGATGGACAATTTAAATTAGATGATTCTACTTTTCATAGAGTGATTGACACAAAAATGCATTTTAATTTATTTCAAATTGGTGGGAGGAGAAATGCCTATTTAGAAAATTTGATGAATGCAACTGGAGGAAAATATATTGTTTCTTTGAATAAAAATATCAAAGAAGACATTGTTAAATTAACTTCTTCAACGGGAATGAATTTAGGTGATGTGGAATATACAAAAGCGAAAAAAGGTTGGGTATTGACAAAGTGGACTCTTTTGGTGAGTCTCTTCGCCTTGGTATTATTTTATTGAAAATTATTTTGCAGCTAAATCTGTGTGCAAACCACATTCTGTTTTATTCAACCCAAACCATCTTCCGCTTCTGTCGTTGGATAAATCTACTTTACGCGTACATGGTTCGCAACCTATACTCATATAACCTTGGTTTTCTAAAGGATGTTTGGGTAAATTAAATTCTTTCGAATATTCATAAATCATTTTCGAAGTCCAATCTAACATCGGATGAAAACGCTTTGATCCACGCGGAGCATCTTGCTCAATTTGCATATTTTTTCTATTCGCATTTTGATCCCCACGAATTCCATTAATCCAAATATCATATTCTCCTAAAATAGGTTCCATGGGTTGCGTTTTGTTAAGGAAACAGCAATAATCAGGATCGGAAGTAAAATAGAATTGTCCTTTTTGATCTCTTTGTAAATTTCTAGAAACCATGGAATGTAAATCCACCATTTTCAAACCAAATTGTTCGATAATTTGGTCGCGAAATTTTACCGTTTCTGGAAAATGAAAACCAGTATTAATGAAAAAAATAGGAATATCTTTATCAATTCTACTGATAATGTGCAAGAGTGGAATACTATGCGTTTGGAACGATGAAGTAGCAAACACTTTTTTCCCTTCTTTGCGATAATTTTCTAAATAAGATTTTATCTCTTCGAATTGCATTAATTCATTTCTGATAAAGTAAAACGATAACCTTCCATAATTTGATTACAAAGTAATTTCTTACAGGCTTCGTCTACTTTTTTCTCCGCGTTGGCTTTTGAATCGGCTTCTACCACCAAAGTAATATGTTTCCCAATTCTCACTCCAGTGATTTCAGGTAAACTTAAATTTTTCATGCTGTTGGTAACCGCTTTTCCTTGTGGATCTAATAATGCTTCGTGTGGCATTACATCAATTTCTGCTTTGAACTTGCTCATGGTTTAAAAATCAAATTATTTACTATTGATAAAAGGATGTACAAAATTACAATAAAAGGAATGGCCAGCAAGTGAAATATTATCAACATCGCCAACGAAATGGTTAGAAAAATATAACGAATTTTATTATCTGACCAACCAAAATTTTTGAACTTGAGAGCGAAAAGGGGAAGTTCAGCAATCAACAAGTAAGAAAAGATGCAAGTGGTGGAGATTAGAATTAGATACAAATTATTTCTATCGATCCAATGATACAAAAAATGAGAGCTATTTTCAGAGGTGGAATGAAACTTAGGATATTCGTATAGGGTGAACAAATCTATTCTGTTTAGTCCCCAACTACCAGGTTGATAAAGCTGCTGAAGATTATTAATTTCTTTTAAATCAAATCCAATATACTGACTAAATATCCATCCTATCGAACAAATGAAAATAGCATTTG
>CAMBFX010000220.1 GCA_945865695.1 Chryseobacterium gleum
ACGTTTGATGACCAAATTATCATTAGATAAAAGTCGTTCATTCATTTTTTCGCGGTACGAATTAAATTCTTCTATTTGATTCATTGTTTAGCTTTTTTAAGTCTTTTTTTCTCTGTTCTAACGGAAATTAATATACTGATTTCATACAAAATTATAATAGGGATAGAAACAATCATTTGACTCAATACATCTGGAGGAGTGATAATCGCTGCAATAATCAAAATAACCACAATAGCATGTTTACGAAACTTACGTAAAAATGCTGGTCCAACTACACCAATTTTTGTAAGTATAAAAATCATAACAGGTAGCTCAAAAAGTAATCCTGTATAGAAAGTAGTCATCACAATCATCGACATATAAGAAGAAATGGAAGGAAGATTGACAATTTTTTCACTCAATTGAAAGGTTCCCGCAAACTGAACACAGAGAGGAGAAAGAATAAAATATCCAAAAGAAACACCAATGAAAAACAAGAGTGAGGTATAAAAAATAATTCCTTTTGAAGCCGACATTTCATTTAACTTCAATGCGGGTTTCACAAAAGTCCATACTTGATAAAAAAGAAATGGAAAAGCTATAATGATACCACCCACAATGGAATAAAACATACTGGCAGAAAATTGCCCCATCATGGTATTACTTTGAACACTTATGGGTAAAGCAGTGGCAACACATAAATCTTCAATTCCGGTCATTTCCCCAAGCTCACAAAACCATTGATAGGTTGGGAAATCAGGATACAACATGCTTAGAAAAACTACATCCATTGCTTCTTGGCGAACAATGAAAAGGGCAATTGCAAAAACCAAAATGACTACAGCCACCTTCACTAATCTCCATCGAAGCTCTTCGAGGTGACCAAAAAAGGAAAGGTTTTTGTTATCTTTTGTCTCCGACATATACGCAAAGGTAAAATTCGACAAGTGATATTAAAAGATTTAGTTGAATCATCTTAAAATATTTTGTTCCAAAAGGATTTTGAGGCACTATGGCAATAATGAAACGAAGCTCAGATATACTTTCAATTACAGGAATTACACTTCTTATTTTAAGTTTTTCATTCTGTGAATCAAGCAATGAAGTCCGAAAATTGAAAATTAAGAACGAAAATTCGAATTCGATAGTAGTTGAAGGAAATGAATGCAAAGATAAGCTTCGTGAGCCTGGCATCACCCGATTGAAGACCTATTTTTTAGTGGCCATCATTGAATAATGGGCGAATCAAAAATCGGATCTAGAAATTCATTAGGCAACAGGAGATGCCTATCTTTCCAAGATCCTTCTACCATTCAAAAAGGAGCCAGATGGCTTTTTAATATGGGTTGGTGAGCCTATTCCCAGAAAAAATTTAACTTTGAAAAATGTTGGTGAAAAATATTTTTTTTATTTGCTTAATGGTAGCGGGAATTTCTCTCCATTCATGCATTCCACCTGCGGTGATAGAAGAAAATACTATTGATAATTATTCCAATCAAGAAAAAGCAGAATTATCTGTTAAATCCTATCTCAAAAAAACTTTCGATTCATTGGGAACTTATGTTCCTTATGGCTTTGGTGTAGTAAACGAAATTATTCCCGATCAAGTTACTCAATTAGTAGAACTAAAATCGATGAAAAAATTATTGCCCGGAATGAAAGACAACTATGGCAATAAACTAGATAGCGTGATGGCAGCTTACGATACTTTAATTGCTCAAAAAGAACGTGAAATCAAAAACAAAAAAGTTCGTTCCTTCTGGAAAATTTCTCATCTCTATTTAGTTTATTTAAAAACAGATTCTATCCTAGCCTATGAGGTAGAATTTACTTTAGATCCAAACTTCAAAGTTTATAACGCCCATAGTTCCATTTATACTTTGCTAACCAAAGAAGAAGCAAAGTGGTTTGATTTCTATTATATGCAATATCCACTTTTCGATACCTGGGATGACGATGCGGATAAAAAGAGAAGTCAATATATTTATGATTTCTATGATAAAAAATTGATGAGTGTGAATGAAAATAAAGGAGAAACACTCAAACGAATTCTGTTTATTGTAAAACACATTAAGACTTCGGGTGAGTTTACCAACCAAAAAATAGCCGAGGCCATCCTCAAAGATGAGTTGAAACGAATAAATGGGGTTACTTACCAGCCAATCAAATTCAGTAGTTTAAAAGCCATCCTAAAAAATTCTGGCGATGGAAATCAAGACCTGATTGGTTATTCTATTGTTCATACATTTAAAACAGGCGCTGAAAATCTGCTAGTTGAAAAAGCCCTATACTTTGAGTTAGATGCTTGGCTAATATTGGTAGGTAATTTGCAAGTAGAACCCCCGTATGACAAATACTTTGAAAATTGAAAATTAATTTATAATTTTCGAAGGCAAAAATTCAAATCAGGGAAGGATGAAAAAAGGCTTTACACTCTTATTAGTTTTATTTTTTACTTCAGTACCACTAGCGTTTATGCAAAAAACGTCAGCTGGAAGTAATCCTCCCGATAATCAAGATTTGGTAGAGAAATCTGTTCTTGATTGGGCGGATAAAACATTTGAATTTTATGATGGCGCAAAATTTGAAAAATTTGAAACCTCAGTTTCTACTGATTATATGAAACTCCAAAGCAAATTGGAAGGAATGAAAGAATATAAAACTGAAATTGCCAATGAATTTACTTCTGGATCATTAAATAAAACAAAAGAGGAATACGATAAAATAATTAAAAAAACCGATCGTAAAATTGATTCGTTACAAACTTTGGTTAACACTACTTCTGCTGGAACTTCTGGGTATGAAGTAGATTTTTGGGCAAATATTTTAACCAATACTGGTTTAACTGCCTACTACAAGCATCACGTAATTTTGAATAAAAATTACACCGTGACTAGTCATAAAGTTTCTAGTTCGATTGGGAAAACTAGCGAAGAACAAAAAATCCTTTACAAGGATAAAAAATAATACCAATTCTTAATTGAAAAAAGTTCAAAACCTAATCCCTTCCTTTTTTTCAATTTTAGTCCCGATATCTATCGGGAGGTAAATGCAGATCGCATTAATATCCAATTGAACTGAAATTAAATGCGCATCAGTATAATTAGATTTACATTCTAAAGGCCCCTTTTTCATTTACCACGTGCATTTTCTCACGCTGCAACTTTTCTTTTTTCCACTTTTTTATTTGGTAGTTTTTATTGGAAGAATCAATCACTAAAAATTTAAAATCATATATTTTTTTAACGTCGCTAAGTTGGATATTTGGATTTCCAGAAATGATTAATACCTCAATGCTTAACTTTTTCTTTGGTATAAATAGTTGAAATGAAGTATCAATTTGAGCGATTCTTAAACTTCCCATAGCCAAATAATTTTTATACTTCAAGACTTCGGATTTGTAATATTTTACTTCATTTGACAAGTGTTTTGTTTTAGAAATTCCGAGATCATCCCAATGATGATTCATATGAAATAACATTTTGTTTTTATCCATATATAATTGATTTGAGCTCAAAAAAACATTATTCCTTCCTTCCACCCAACTTATTGCCGTTTCATTTTTCACTTGATAAACGATGAATTGAGAATTATAATTTTGACTCCATTTTTCGAACGAAAAAATCGAAAATAAAAGGATGCTTGAATAAATGGATAATTTCAACAACCAAACTTTCTTCACATCCGTAAAAAACAAGAATGAAAGAATGATAGTATAAATCAACCCCGTTTCAAAAATGGAAATTGAAATTCCTGTACTCAATGAATAGGGAAGTTGTTCCACCCAATAAACCGATTCATTTAAAATTTTAACTGACCATTTTAAAGTGAAAATCAAAAACTCATTTAAAAACGGTACGAAAGATAAAATCAAGGCAAGAATCCCATTATATAAAATCACTGTTCCCAGCGGAATAACTATTAAATTGCTAATTAAAAAATAATTCGGAAATTGATGAAAATACAATAATCCCAAAGGAAAAGTAGCGATTTGAGCAGCAATAGAAACAGCAGTTACATTCCATGTAAAATCAATTATTCTATTTTGAAAGAAAAATAAATTATAAATTTTGGGATGGAGATAGACAATTCCCAAAACCGCGAGATAAGAAAGTTGAAATCCAACTTCCATAATTAACAAGGGGTCGATACAGAGTAAAACAAATGCGGAGGCCGATAGAATATTGTATATAGAAGCATTGCGATTAATTAATTTCCCAATCACCACAAAACTTAACATGGCTGCTGAGCGAAGTACTGAGGGCGATAATCCAGTAATCAATGCGTACAACCATAGAATCAA
>CAMBFX010000221.1 GCA_945865695.1 Chryseobacterium gleum
TCGAGCTTTTATTTTTCTGGTCCCGAAGAAAATGCTAGTTTGGAAACTGCCAGTATAGCATGGACAGATGTTCAGTTCAGTAAAAAACTGAAAATAGGAATGAGTTTAGATGAAATTATGAGTTTTATAATGGTTTATGATGGAATTTCAAATCCACAAGAATTAATCATTCAAAATACGGATGGAACGAAAAAAATCACCTTCTTTCTATTTGAAAACAGGTTGAGCTATTACAATGTAGAAGTAAAAGCGTGGTAGAATTATCAAAATTATTTCCATTTTAGGGCGATATTCCTACCTTCGCCATGAAATAAATATTTTATGAGCAAAGAAGAAAAAATTGCTGAATTCAATCCTTCCAACGTGGGTGTGCATAATGGTAATTTATTCGGTTTACCATTTGACGAAGATGAATCAAAAATAATCATCCTTCCAGTTCCTTGGGATGTAACTGTTTCTTATGGTGCAGGAACCTCTTTAGGTCCGCAAGCTATATTGGATGCTTCACCTCAACTAGATTTTTATGATACCGATTTACCAGATGCTTGGAAAATTGGTTTTCATATGCCTACTGTTTCTGAATCAATAGAACGAAAATCAGCTCAAATGAGAATGATTTCGGCTGCTTATATCAGTTTTTTAGAAATGGGTGGAGATATTTCAGAATCTGAAGAAGATGCTACTATTTTGAAAAAAGTAAATATCGCTTCTGAAGAATTAAATAAATTAGTAGAAGAAAAAATTACAGAAATTTTAAAAAGCAATAAAGTTCCTGCCTTGGTTGGTGGAGATCATAGCACACCACTAGGTTTTTATCGAGCATTAGCCAACAAACATTCAGAATTCGGAATTCTACAAATAGATGCTCATGCAGATTTAAGAAAAGCGTATGAGGGATTTACTTATTCTCATGCTTCTGTTTTTTATAATGCCTTGCAAATTGAACAAGTAAAAAAATTAGTTCAAGTAGGTATTCGTGATATTTGCCAAGAAGAAGTAGATTTTGCCCATTCACAAGGCGAAAGAGTAAAAATATTCTATGATGCCCAACTGAAAGAAGAAAATTATTCTGGAAAAAATTGGAATCAACAATGTGATGAAATTATTGCCGCGCTTCCGCAAAAAGTACATATCAGTTTTGATATTGATGGATTAGACCCCAAACTTTGTCCGAATACAGGAACTCCCGTTCCAGGAGGATTTGAATTAAATCAAGTTATCTATTTATTTAGAAAATTAGCTGAATCAGGAAAAGAAATAATCAGTTTTGATATATGTGAAGTGGGAACCAGCCATGGTGATTGGGATGCCAACGTTGGAGCGAGATTACTTTGGAAATTATGTGTTTTCACTGCTAAATCTCAAGGATTAAAACCGTAATTATGACTCGTTATTGGTTATTTGTTTTTTTATTATTCGTTTTCAGTTGTCGTAATTCTTCAACCGAAGAAAAAGGAACATTCAAAATCGATTGGAAAAAAGATGGAATAAAAATTGAGAATACTTATGCTCAAGGGTTTTCTATTGAGAAATTCAAAAGTTATTATCGCATTACGGTTTCAGATCCACAATCGAAAACCATGTATGGAAAATATGTTTTGTATCGAGAAGAAGATGAAAAACCAGTTTTATCAGGAGGAGAAACAGGAATCATTTATCCTATAAAAACAATTGCTAGTGTTTCCACTACTCATCTTCCATTTATAAAATTGTTGAATGAAAAAAAATCTATAGTAGGTTATGCCGGACAAAAATTTGTGATAGATCCAGAATTTACTAAATTTTTCAAAAAAAACAATACCGTTGAGTTAGGTTCTGACAACGAACTAAACCATGAAAAAGTAATTGAATTGAGTCCAACTATTTTAATGGTTTATCCATTTGGCACGTTGAATTTCAAAAAAATAGAAGATGCTGGAATTCCTGTTTTCTATAATACAGAATATTTGGAATTACATCCATTAGGAAAAGCAGAATGGATAAAAGTTTTTGGGTTATTGTATGGAGAAGCAAAATATATCCAATCAAAAGAAACCTATAGTGAAATTGAAGATCGGTATCTATTTATAAAAAGTATGGCAGATACCATTAAGATTCGCCCTGAAGTTTTTACTGGAACTATTCAATCGGGAACTTGGTATGTTCCGGGTGGAAAAAGTTTTCAAGCAGTGTTTCTAAAAGATGCTGGAGCAAAATATGTTTGGGAAGATGATCAGCAAAATAATTCATTAGCTCTCTCTCCCGAAATTGTAATTGATAAATGTTTAGATGCCCATTTTTGGGTATTGGTGGCGTCTTGCTCACCCCAATTTTCATTGGAAGAACTAAAAAATGAAAATGATATTTATGATGATTTTTCTGCTTTCAAAAACGGAAATGTTTTATTCTGCAACTCTAACCTTTCTGATTATTTCGGAATGGGCGTAGCAGAACCTGATAAAATTCTTTCTGATTTAGTCTATTATTTTCATCCCGAATTAATGAAAAATTATACTCCCCAATATTTCCAAAAATTGAAATGACAGAAAGTAAAAAATATCATTTTCGATTTTGGATTTTATTAATCCTCGCATTTTTATTACCAATTTTTATTCTTTTAGATTTAACCATGGGTTCAGTTAAAATTCCTTTTAGTGAAGCGCTGAACATACTTTTGGGAGCAGAAACCCCAAAAAAAGGTTGGGAAATCATCATTTGGGAAAGTAGATTTCCACAT
The DNA here is from genome assembly GCA_945865695.1 of Chryseobacterium gleum. Taxonomy (GTDB): domain Bacteria; phylum Bacteroidota; class Bacteroidia; order Flavobacteriales_D; family UBA2798; genus CAMBFX01. The sequence continues at coordinate 2,717 of CAMBFX010000221.1, forward strand.
TCCATTACTGCCATTTTTTCGGGAGCAGCATTAGCCGTTAGCGGATTATTTCTACAAACTCTTTTTAGAAATCCATTGGCAGGCCCATCCGTTTTAGGAATTTCTTCGGGAGCAAGTTTAGGTGTTGCACTTTTATTTATGGGAAGTTCTGCCATTGGTTTTAATTTACAAAACCTCAGCGGAGCAACTTATCATGCGCTAATTATTCCATCAGCATTAGTGGGTGCATTATCTGTTACGCTTCTAATAGTAATCATATCTCGAAGAATTCAAGATATGGTGACCATTCTTATTGCAGGAATGATGATTGGATATTTAATTTCTGCTATTATTTCGGTATTAGTTCAACGCGCATCTCAAAGTAGTTTACAACAATTTTCGCTCTGGGGATTGGGTTCATTTGATGGCGTGAGTTATGATCATGTGTTTTTTTATGCTGGAATTATTTCACTCATTTTAATTTCTACTTTTTTATTTATCAAACCGCTGAATCTTTTATTATTGGGAGATTTGCAAGCTCAAACTTTAGGATTGAATACCAAAACAACAAGAGTTTATATTATTCTTATTTCTTCCATTCTTGCAGCAATTGTCACTGCCTATTGCGGACCGATTGCTTTTATCGGAATGACCGTTCCACATATTTTGAGAATGATTTTAAAAACATCCGATCATCGTTATCTGATTCCAGGATGTATTTTAGGCGGTGCATTGCTTTGTTCGGTTTGTTCTTTATTAAGCAGAATACTTTTTTCAGAATCTATTTTGCCCATTAATGCAGTTACCTCATTGATTGGCGCTCCTATTGTTTTATGGATTATTCTTCAACAGAAAAAATGGAAGTAATCGTAGAAATATCATCTTTAGAAATTACTGCCGGAAAAGGTGGAAAAATTCTTATTGAGAATTTCTCCGGAAAAATAAATTCGGGTGAATTGATTGCATTGACTGGTTTAAATGGTTCTGGAAAATCTACCTTATTATTTTCACTTTGTGGATTGAATAATCCCAACAAAGGAAAAGTGGAAATCAAAGGAAAAAACTTGCATTCCTCAACAGTGCAAGAAAAAAGTCGCTTATGCAGCATTGTTTTTACTTCACAAGAAAATATTCCCTGGATGGATGTTTATTCGTTTGTGGCCAGCGGAAGGGCTCCTCATACTAATTTAATGGGGAATTTATCTGCCGAAGACAAAAGTGTTATTGAGAAAATAATTTCTGAAACCCGTTTAAAAGATTTTGAAGAGAGATTCATACATACATTGAGTGATGGAGAAAAACAACGATGCTTAATTGCTCGTGCCTTAGTTCAAGATACGCCATTTATACTTTTAGATGAACCAACTGCTTTTTTGGATATTCGAAATAAGAAGCAAATGATGGAATTACTAAAAGAATTATGCATTAAACATCAAAAAGCGATTTTATTCTCTACACACGACATACAACTGGCGAAAAAATATTCCAATTCCATTTGGTGGATTAATGACAAGAAAATATCTGCAGTTTCTCCCGAAAATTTTAATGAAGAAGTATTTCATTAATCTTACCTTTGTA
>CAMBFX010000222.1 GCA_945865695.1 Chryseobacterium gleum
AATAATTCATTCAACTGAGTCAAAATTTCGGAAGCAATAATCAACGGATTTACATATTGAGATGGCATCGCAGCATGTCCACCTTTACCTTTTACTGTCAAATACAATTCATCCGTTGAAGCCATATACATTCCACTTCTGAAACCAACTTTACCTACTTCTAATTCGGGAAAAACATGTTGACCTAAAATAAATTCCGGAGGTGGTCCCGATAGCCATCGGGATTCCAAAACTCCTTCTTTAATCATCAAGGATGCTCCACCAGGTAATTTTTCTTCTCCTGGTTGGAAAATCAATCGCACCGTTCCATTTATTTCTGAGCGACAACGATTCAAAATCATCGCTGTGCCCAATAGAGATGCCGAGTGTACATCATGCCCGCAAGCATGCATCACACCATTATTCTTTGAGCAATAGTCCTTCTTGTTTTCTTCTTTGATGGGCAATGCATCCATATCGGCACGCAAGGCAATTGTTCTGGATTCTGGATTATTTCCTTTGATTGTAGCAACGATTCCTGTTCCAGCAATTCCGCTTTTAAATTCAATATTTTCTTTGTGTAAAATCGAACAAATATAGTTGGCTGTTTCTTTTTCTTCGAATGACAATTCAGGATTTGCGTGCAGATGTCTTCGAATAGAAATAATTTCAGGAAGCAATTCCTTGGCTAAACTTTTTATTTTATCAATAGAAATCACTTGGCAGAAAAAGTTTTTACGGCATCATAAATTAATTTGATGGCGCCATATAACATAATTAATCCGAAAATCAATTTTACCCAATGAACCGATTCTTTTAAATTGATAGACCATTTCGACCCGAAATATCCGCCAAAGACAAATGCAGCTGCAATCACCATGGCATAATTGAAATTCAAATCTCCACTTCTATAAAAATTCATCGCGGCCATAATTCCAATAGGAGGAAGCATCACTGCAATACTCGTTCCGATGGCTTGGTGTGTGGTTAATCCTAAAAAATATACAAGAGCGGGAACAATAATTATTCCACCACCAACTCCTACAAATCCGGCAATGATTCCCGCGAAGATTCCAATTAAAATAAGAATGAGAATAGTATAAAAATCCATTTTAGAAATCTAATGATAATGAAACATATCTTACTGGTTCCATTCGTTGACCGTCATCTACACCAATGGCCCAATCAAAACGAATCCAATAACCAAAAATTCTCGAACGAACACCCCAACCATACCCATAAACAATCGGATCACGTTGGTTTTCGATAGTCACCACAATAGGATTTCCAGGTGTAGCATAAACAATGGTACTGAAAGAATTATTATTAGAGTAGGGAGTAGCACCCGTCCAAGCAGAACCCACATCAAGGAACGTTACAAATTGGAAATTTTCTGCGAAATCCGATTTCAATGGACGTTGAGCGAAATATTTGAAAACGGGAAAACGAATTTCATTGTTAATCACAGCAAAATTACAACCGTTTCGTGCATTCTGTAAAAATCCTCTTAATGGTGTTGCCAAAGATTGAAAAGCATAATTTTGATCAGTTGCAATCTGTATGCTATTATCAAAATTTGGTAGAATCCAATTATCTACACCTCCTAAATAATACAATAATTTTTGATTCCCGAATGAATAACTACTCGCAATTCTTCCAGCATAAATGATATCACGATGAATTTTATGATAATGACGGACATCTAATCCTACCACATACATTCCTGGATTATCCACAGAGAAATCATGAATATATTCTCCGAAAATTTTTGCTCTTGTTCCATTATATAAATTCAAACCTTTGTAACGTGTATTATCAAAAACCAATTCTAATTTAGGTGTGGCGATATGATGATAAACATTCGGTTTATCTAAATTTTGATAATCGGTGGCCAAGGTCACCACTCTATCATTTCTATAGCCAAGTGTTCCTCTCAAATATAAAGTTTCGGTAAAAGGATATTTATATTGTGCTCTTGCTTCATGAGAAAGAGTTTTTGTAATATCGTAATCACGCGAATAAGAATTGAATGATTGTCGATAAACGCTATATCTTTTATCCACTTGTTTGGATAAATCATCAAACACCAATAAATATTCATTATTACTAAAATCTCCAGAATATCTAAATCCACCTATAATTCGATAATCTTCGAAAACATCCGTTAAACCAATTTTAAACAATCCATTAATTCCTGGTTGAAAATATCCTGCATCACCATTGAATCGTTGATACATTGGTGTGAGATAATTATTATCCACCTGCGAAACAATTTGATCTGAAATAAAATTAATTTTATAGATATACTGATTCGGTAATTCAAATTCATCTTTCTTCTTTTTCAAAGTATCTTTCGAATCTTTTTTCTCTTTTATGATTACTTCTACCTTTTCATAAGTAGGTTTATCGTCCTTGAAAATATAATTATCGATATCTACTGCATTCGAATCCTTATTGGTATTTTCAATTACATTTACTTTAGCGGGTTTCGTTAAACCACTACTTCCATCTTTTAATGCTGCCAAGTGTTTTTCTAGTTGCTTATATTTTGTGTCCTGTAATTCACCAACCGGAAAAATCTTATCTTCTTTTCTTTTAAGGACATGAAAACCATATTCGCCATTTTCTAAAACCAAAACAGTTGCTTTTCCTTTTTTATCGTTGACATCGTATTCTAAAACATTTGTTTTATAATTACTCATCGGCTCTGTTCGCGAGAAATAACGATAGTGAATGGCAGTATCAATATAATCAATTGTGCTATCATAAAATGAAACATAACGGTTTCTTAAACCATTTCCATCACCCAAAAATGTATAACGAGTTGAATCATATTGAGAGGGCCATGTTTCGTTTTCATAAGGGGTGTTGGTAATTCTCTTCAGTAATTTTGTCTTTCCTTTTAATTCAACAATGAAAATATCAGTCAAATGCGAATAAGGTTTGATTTCTGGTTCTTTCAATTGAATGGTATCCGTTTTTCTATTGGAAGCAAAAATTACCGCTGTAGAATTATTAACAAATTTAGGTTGTAAATCATCAAAAATATCATTGGTTAATTGCTCCATAGTATTACTCATCATTCGGAAGTAATACAAATCCGTTTTACCATCTGCTACTCCCGAAAAAATAATATTTCTACCATCATCCGAATAATCAAATGAAATCACTTTATCCAACTTGGGTACATTTCTTTTATCCAATTTCTCTTCATCAAACGTATAAACATACATTTTCAATTCACCTTTATGCTCAATGAAAAAAGTTAAAGCTCCACCCATTGGATGCCATCCCACCACTGGAAAAGATTGGTCGTTCACTCGATCCAATTTCTGTTCGGCTTTGAAAATTTGTTTCGATTTATTTTCTAGAATATCATAAATCCAAACACGGTATTGTCCGCTCTCATTCGAAACATAAGAAGCAAACATTCCATCTGGACTTAATTTGAATTGAGAATAATTTCTAGTTGCTCGAGTTTTAATAGTAAGCTTTTCTCCACCTATTTCTTGTCTTCCACGATCATCTTCTAAAAAACGATTAGCGTAATACTTTATAAAATCATCATTTAGTTTTTTAAGTGAAATTCCTAATACAAATAAAAAACCGCTTTCTACATTTCTACTAATTCTTGCCATGTAAAGAACGTTTGGAATCACTCCTTCACCATATACTTCAGCCACATAATTCCAAATGGCGTGTCCGGCAATTACAGCATCCTCTCCTTCTAATCGTGTGATGTGTTTGAATTTTTTTGTATTAATTCCACTCTTAACTTTATTTTCAATGTCGATATTCCATTTACTTCCCATATAGGAAACATATCCTTCCACAAACCATTTTGGTAAAGAAAGTAAAGTAGAATTTTTCAAAACATCTTTCCAAGAACCACCATACATCATGTGATTAAGTATGGCATTTGAGATTCCGCTTTTAATTTGGGCATCTAATTTTTGATGATCACCTTCGTAATACAAAAACACTTTATTTCCAACGATGCGGGTTACTCCACCAATATTATTTTGGTTATCTCCTACCAACCCAATATTACTTTGTTTAAAATGATTTTGAGAATTGTAAATAACAAATTCTAATTTTTCATCCAAATAATAATCTAAAGATTTTTCAATTTCCGCCAAATATTGATGTGCTGCTTTGGCCACATAAATAGAATGATTTTTTCCTCCAGCATAAAAATAAATTTTGAATCTTTCATATGAAAAACTTTGCCATAAAAATTGATTGTATTGAACGCGACTTTTACCGAA
>CAMBFX010000223.1 GCA_945865695.1 Chryseobacterium gleum
ACTCTTAAATCATTTTTAAGGCCGTTCTACCATTATTATTATGGAACAGTCTTTTTTCTGAAAAAGACAGCCAATACTTAGGATTAGTACCTTAGTGGGTTACCATTTTAGTATCTAATATTTTAAAAAAGCATGCTTTTTAATTCAATTCCCTTTGCAGGTTTTTTACCAATTGTTTTTGTACTATACTAGATCGCAGCCAAAGTAAATCTTAGGTTTCAGAATATAATACTGCTTCTTTCAAGCTATTTTTTTTATGCCTGCTGGGACTGGAGATTTTTATTTTTGCTTGTATTTTCAACTTTATTAGATTGAGTTGGTAAATTCGTTTATGAAATATAAAGAGTAAGTGATGATTAGTGAATTAATAAAAAAGCTTAAAAATTCGATAAAAATTTTTCGTTTATTATTTAGAAGTCGATATTTCGGCTTTGTACAAGGGCATTCTTATATCACAAATTCTGAGATGCTTGAAATTAAAAGCCTCATTGGCAGGAATGACGATGAATCTGAAGATATAATTGCCACGTTTGAAATAAAATTTTCTGAAATAATAGGCGAAGGTAAATCTGTAAGTTTTGCCGCAGCAAGAATGGCCTTTTTTTCCCTGATGAAGGAATTGAAAATATGCAGCGGAGACGAAGTGATTTTACAGGCATTTAATTGTTCTGTAATGGTAAATGCTATATGGCGTGTTGGCGCAAGACCTGTCTTTGCTGATATAGATCCCAAAACCTTCGGATCTTCTGAAAAAGAGATAGAAAAGAAGATAACATCAAGGACTAAGATGATAGTTGCACAACATTCTTTTGGAATCCCATGTCAAATTGAAGGAATAATCAAATTAGCTAAAAAGCATAATATTTTTTTGCTGGAAGATTGCGCACTTTCGTTAGGATCGACTATTTCCGGTATTGCTGTGGGTGATTGGGGCGATGCCGCCTTATTTTCAACAGATCATTCCAAGCCACTTAATACTTTCATCGGGGGCCTTATTTATTCAAAAGATGATAAACTGATCAAAGGTCTTCAGCAATCTAAACTCAAAATTGAGAACTTATCTGTACGGCATCAAATAAAAATATTTGAGCAATTAATATTTGAAAGAAGATATTTCAATCCTGGAAATTTGGGCATTGGGTACTTCATAAGCTATAGCAAGGTAGTCCTTCATAAGCTCAAAATTAGAAGTTGGAGTTCTCCGGTTTTGACCGACGATTATGTTAAGCTAAATAACAATAGTGAAGGAAATTATCCGTATCCGGCAAAATTTCCTTCTTTTCTTGCAAAATTGGGGCTATATGAATTGGAGAGGTGGGATCATGAGAAGGAAAAACGAATTTCTTTATTTAAAAGCTATTTGAACTTTTGTAATAAGATTAATTATAACCAATTTCTGCCCGAGGCATATTTTGACACATCTTTGCAGATAGTTCCTTTGCGTTTTGTATTTAATCATCCTAATGCAAATCATATTCGCGGTAAAATGGCCACTAGTTTTGATGTTGAAGGTTTTTGGTTTCTTAAGCCTATCGTAGCTTGTGACAGGCCATCTGACCTTGGCTATGTTGATGGCTCATGCGTTATTGCAGAAAAAGCAGGAAAGGAGATTATTAATTTTCCTTGTATATTTGATCACTCTTATGACTCTAATCTTCTGGGAGTTCTAAAAAATGCTTTAACTGAACACAATTAATACTTAATTTTTAACCATAAAATTTTTATAGATGAATTTATTTGGAAATGTATATGCCGGGAAAAAAGTGCTGGTCACTGGTAATACAGGTTTTAAAGGGTCATGGTTAAGTATTTGGTTACTTGAAATAGGAGCTGAGGTTTTCGGGCTATCTAATGGGATCCCTACATCCCCTTCAAATTTCGAAGTTTCAAAAATCAAAAATCATATTAAGTATTTCAATATTGATGTGACTGATTTTCATAGTATTTATAAAATTGTGGAGGAAGTTAAACCCGATTTTGTTTTTCACCTTGCTGCTCAGGCAATTGTTAAAGATTCTTACACCGATCCTCTGAGTACTTTCAGCATTAACGTAATTGGAACGGCCAATATTCTTGAAGCTTTGAGGCTGCTGAATAATAAATGTACTGCAGTTATGATAACAAGCGATAAGTGTTATGATAATGTTGAATGGATATGGGGATATAAGGAAACGGATCCGCTAGGGGGAAAGGACCCATACAGTGCTTCAAAAGGTGGCGCAGAACTGGTAATCAAAACATATGCTGAGTCATATTTTAAAAATGAGTCTTCCAATGTAAAAATAGCATCTGCAAGGGCAGGTAACGTTATAGGAGGAGGTGACTGGGCCAGTTACAGAATTATTCCAGATGCAGTTAGATCATGGTCTAATTCAGAAGAACTTATCATCCGCTCACCAAAAGCAACTCGACCATGGCAGCATGTGCTTGAACCATTAAGCGGGTATTTATTACTGGGTCAAAAACTATATCATGATGAAAATCTTTGTGGTGAATCATTTAATTTTGGTCCAAAGCCAGAAACCAATTTCTCAGTCGAGCAACTATTAAAAGAGATGTCAAAATATTGGAATGATGTGAAATGGAAATCTGTTGAGAGCGATAACAATGTTAAAGAAGCCGGGTTGTTAAAACTTAACTGTGATAAAGCTCTTTTTTATCTTGATTGGGTTCCAAATCTCTCCTTTGAAAATACAGTTCGTATAGTTGCAGAATGGTATAAGGCTTATTATGAAAACTCACAGAGTAACATGTTTCTTGTAACAAAAAATCAGATTGAAGAATATGTAACTTTCGCAAAAATTCACGGGCTTGTATGGACAAAATAAAGGCTATTGAGGGGATTATAGTTTCCTCTTTAAAAATTATCAACCACCCAAATGGCGACCTTTATCATATCATGAGGCATTTTGATGATGGTTTTATGGGTTTCGGCGAAGTTTATATTTCTACAATTAATTATAGCTCTGTTAAAGCCTGGAAGAAACACCTGAAAATGACCTGCAATTTTGTGGTGCCTGTCGGAAAAGTAAAGATGGTCATTTGTGACAAAAGAGAAAAGTCTGTTACCTTTGATGTAGTTAATGAGTTTATCCTTTCAAGAGAGAATTATTTTAGATTAACTGTTCCACCTGGGCTTTGGTACGGATTTTCAGGCCTCACAGCGGGTGAAAACATGATTTTAAATTTAGCCGATATAAGCCACGACCCCGAAGAACAAATAAACATTGGCAAAGAGGATATAGACATAAATTATAAATGGGTATAAATATGGACAGAATGATACGGTTATCAAAATCTGTTATTGGAATAGAAGAGATATCAGCAGTTGAAAAAGTTCTTCAAAAAGAATTTCTGGGCATGGGAGAAGAGGTGGGTCTGTTTGAACAGGAGCTTAGCGCCTTTATTGGACGCCCGGTTGTTTGCGTAAATACAGGAACATCTGCCTTGCAGCTAGCATTGCAAGCTATTGGCCTGAAATCAGGAGATGAAGTTTTAGTTCAATCACTCACTTATGTCGCGAGCTTTCAGGCTATTTCAGCAACAGGGGCTGTTCCTATTGCCTGTGAAATATTAAATGATTCTTTAAATATAGATCTCAACGATGCGGAGGCCAGGTTAACGAAAAAGACTAAAGCGATTATGCCGGTACACTATTCCGGATCTCCCGGAAATCTTAACGCCGTTTATAATTTTGCTCGTAAAAATGGATTACGGGTTATTGAGGATGCTGCGCATGCCTTTGGCAGCATTTATAAAGATCAATTGATTGGGCATTATGGTGATGTGGTATGTTTCAGTTTTGATGGGATAAAAAATATTACATGTGGAGAGGGCGGGGCAATTGCTTCTGGTGATTCGGTTCTAATAAATAAAATAAAAGACCTGAGATTACTTGGTGTAATGAAAGATTCTGACTACCGTTATCAAAATAAGCGAAATTGGGATTTCGATGTTGTTGAACAAGGATGGCGTTATCATATGAGTAATATTATGGCGGCAATAGGAAGAGTGCAACTAAACAGGTTCGGTACATTTAAAGAAAAAAGGCAAAAATTAGGTAGTCTTTATACCTCATATCTTACAGATATTCCATCACTTAAGCTTTTAAACATCGACTATACAACTACTGTTCCACATATATTTGTGGTATTAATTACTAATGGGAGGCGTGATGAGATAAAAAGTAAAATGGAGGAATTGGGAATTCAAACTGGCTTACACTATAAGCCCAACCATTTGT
>CAMBFX010000224.1 GCA_945865695.1 Chryseobacterium gleum
CAAGGTAGATTTTGGTTATCAGGCTACCGATTATTATCATAATGGCGGATGGATTAAAATTAGTCCGGATACTTTTATTCGCCCATCAGGAACGAACAAGAAATTTATTTTAAAGGATGCTAAAAATATTCCCTATGGCCCAGAGAAACTTCATTTCAATTCAACTATGGAGTGGAGGTACTTTTCTTTGATTTTTCCTGCATTACCCGAAGGAACCGTATATTTTGATTTAATAGAAAAAGAACATGGAGATTCAACGGACTTTAATTTATATCAAATTGATATTTCCGAAAAAGCTGAAAAGTTAGTATTATATTAGTTTAACCCATTGCAAATTTATGGGTGGTTTAAGCAAAAAATAACGACAAAATTTTTTTTTTGTGTCTTTCCGAACAAACGGTACTAACAATCCGTTTTACTCTGGTTACCTTTGTTCTTTTAGAGAAGAAAATAAAATCGGTTTGTTTGGATTTTATATTATTTTCTAGAACTAAATTTTTAGCAGGTATTTCATTTAGAATTTTTAATTTATAGAAGTAATAATGTATAGATCTATTTTGCTGCGGCAATAAATAAGTTAAAGGCAATTTAAATATGACTAGAAAAGCAATAATGATAGGTTCCCCAGGGCCAAAGAATTCTGTTAATTATTTAAAGGGTGTTGATGCTGACTTACATCACTTTGTAAGTTTTTTAAAATCACCTATTGGTGGTTCTTGGGAGGATAATGAAATTGTAGGATTGTTTAAATGTCCATCTGAAAATTTGATTGAATTATTACAAAGTACGTATACTGATTTCTTACTTGTATATTTTTCCGGTCATGGTCAACAAGGTTTAAAAGAAACGAACATTGCAATAAACGACTCCGAATCACTTTCTGTTTCTCAACTAATTTCGATTATAAAAGCACCCAAAGCACTTATAATTATTGACACTTGCAGAAAAGTCTCAGATGAAGAATACTCAAGTTTTTCAGGCCTTGAATATTTATCTTTTAAATCAACTTTAAATCAACCAAATTCTAGTGAAAAATACCTGCAAATAATTTCTGAAAGTACAGATGGTATTTCCATAGCATATGCTTGCTCTATTGGAGAAATAAGTAATGATACAGAATTAGGAGGCGACTATACTTATTCATTGCTAAAAACATCTCTGGAATGGTATGAGAACCAAAATAATGAAAGCGTATTATCTATAAATGGTGCGAATGATTTAGCTCATCAGTATTTGAAATTCAAATCAAATATTGATCAGAATCCACAAATTGTAACGACAAATGATAAAGAAGAAAACTTGAATTTCCCATTTGCAATAAAATTAAACAGCCTTTAACAGCATGTAAGAAATATTGCCTTGCCGTAGGCGCAACAAAAGGCTACGACCGACTACATGCAAAACGTTATGTAAGATTATAAAAATAAAAAAAATGATAAATTCCACAAAACAATTAAACGAAATTGTAAGAAACTTATCCACGGAGAATGCAAATACGAGCATTAGTCAATTGGAAGCGATTATTGATTTATGTTTAAAAGCGGGAATCAAATTTTCTTGTGATATAAATTATTACCAAGAGTTTGATTCATTCACTGCTATTAAATTCCCAGAATGGAATACTGAAGTCACAAACGGTAAGATAGAATCACTTGCGAAGGATGGTAAGTATGAAGTAGCCGCTGAAAGACGGGATAAAGCGGTATCATTAAAGAACGAAATACATAGGCAGTTTAGACTTTCAAAATTTGGAACCGAAGATTGGTTCATAGAAAAATCAGAAAGTGAGATATTTTTTATTCCAACAGTAATTGCAGTTATTGATAGTTTAATAAACGAAAAAGTCTATGAAAAATAACGTTTCATGACAGCATGCAAGCGACATAGACTTGTCCCCGCACATGCAGTTGCAACACAGGGCAACATCGCCTTCACGCAAACCGTTGGCCGTAATACAATAAAAACACGATATCAGAATGGAACAAATTAAACTAAATAAAAAAAATCCTGAAATAGAATTCAAATTGAATTCTAAGGATAGCTATTTATTAATTCATAGTGTTTTCGTAACATCACAGAAGAATTTTGAAAACGAATGGACAAATTTCATTTCAAATGTTAAACTTACGGCTGAATTAAAATATATTGTTTACGTTGATCCGGGAGGGCGATTTATTGACGAAAGAAAAAAAGAATTTCCAATACATTTTATTCCTGACTTATACCAAGTTCAACCGGTTTTTCATTTAAACACATTGATAAAAAATGAAACACTCACTGTGGGAATTAATCCTGAGCGAAAGTTTTATCGGACACTTAAATTAGAATTACAAGACGTTGAAAATCTTGATGAAGATTACAGCCTAGAATTTAACATTGAAAAATTTAACATAGATGCCTAAATATACATACAGCTAACAGCGTGGAAGCAATATTGCCTTGCCACCGGACATTCGGGGCAACACAAGGCAACATCGCCTACACGCAAACCGTTAGTAGTAAATCATCTTTTTTAATCGCATTTTCCCATAAATACAAATTGAATCTCAGATGAATTCACTTCTTTTACTTTAAAGCATATTTCTGTTATACTAAAATCATTTGTGAAAAATACTGGAAAACGAATAGTCGCGTTTGAATGATCCCCATCTTTACTTAGTTTTAAGCAATGGTTTATTTTTTCATCAATAGACTCTCGATGCTCATAATAGAATAATTCGGCATTTTTATTGACAGAAAAGTCAATGATGTATTTATAATTAGAAGTTATATTCATATAATTAAAGTAATAAAATAATTAATCCGTTTTTGCAAAACGGGTTAATGTTTTGAAAAATTCTTACTAATAATTATGTTTAGTGGTATTACTTACTGTCGTTTTGTAGTCGCAAATCTTTAGTCCTTATTAATCCATCCGATTTCATTTCAATTGGCTTTGATTTTCCTTTTTTTGCGGCAATTGCCCAAAAATAAAACCTCTATTTACGCATCAATTCCTTTATTTTTCCATTTTTTTACAAACATTATGTATTAGTAAATCAATACTTTAAATGTTTTTAATGGATAATATTTCCTTATTTAAGCAAACCATATTAACAATACCGTTTACTTAAAATACCTTTGTAATATACAATCAGTAAATCCAATTTCAGATTTATTAAACGGAATAAAACATGGGAAAAATAATTAGCATAATAAATAACCGAAGTACTACAGGTAAAACATTTATTACAACAAACCTGGGTTGCACTTTAGCTAAAATGAATAAGAAAGTTTTGCTTTTTATTCAACCATCAAATATTTCAATCCATTCCAAAATTTGATAACCTATAAAACGAAATAAACTTTAAAAACTACGACTATGAAAAACGAACTAACGCAAACACTTAATTGGGACATCCAGGTGGAACCCATTGTCATCAGCGATCAAGTTTCTAAAACCAGAAACGCATTAGTAAGAAGCGATAATCGTGAATTAATGGGTATCGTGAGTAAAGAATATTGTCCGCTCTCCAATCAACGATTGATGAATCTGGTAAATTCAATTACCGCCACCGGTCAATTTAAACTAAGTGGCTACGATGAATTTAATGGAGGAAAAACCGTGGTTGCATTTTTACAAAACATAAACCCCTTACTTAAATTAAATAGTTTCCCTATACAGGAATATTTGATCATTGGTAATTCTCACGATGGAACACGTCCGTTTTATGTGGGCACCGGCTGCACTTTGATACGTTGCATGAATCAATTTTATTCTACTTTAAAAGTCTATCAACAAAAACATACTTCCGAAATAGAATTTGAATTAGAAGATGTGAATGCTATTATTACGAATTATAAAAAAAGCAAAAATTCACTCTATGATTCCTTTGAGGGAATGGATTCGATAAAGGTAACAGAAGATACTGTGGAAAGATTGATTCGAGAAATTCATATGATGTTGGTTAAAGATAATCCAAGGTCATTGCAAGAAGTTTTTGGCCAATCACCATCTATGAAAAGTTTGCGAAAAAGTATTTACAGGGAAATGCGTGAATTAGGAAATAATGCTTTTGGCTTGTTCAATGGCGTTACTTGGTACACCACGCACGAAATGCGCAATGCAGGAAAAGATTTTGGTAAAAATTCGGGAACTGCGAATATGATCAACCAAAAAGCGTTTCGTTTTTGTTCTAACTTAAAAAGAAATGCCGGCCATTTATTTTCTACTCGCGAATTAATGCACGAA
>CAMBFX010000225.1 GCA_945865695.1 Chryseobacterium gleum
GGTATTCATTCAAAGTTAGATTTGAAAATACAATCGATTTATGAATAGAAAAATCGGCAATGGTTAATGAAGGTTGATTCTCAAAAAATTCTTTCAACTGAATAAATCTGTCGTTCAAAAAAAAGTTTTCCGTTTCTAAAGCAAATTTATCTTGATTCTTATAAAAATCAATCAGAAATGGATTTTTTTCAAATCTTTCGAGCAAAAGTTGAGCGTTTGTTAACTTCGAAATTTCTTTAGCAAGTGTTGTTTTTCCAGCTCCAATTATACCTTCGATTGCAATGAATTTATAAGGGAATTTATGCATCTTAAATTAACATTTAATGGAAAGTAGAATATGATAAAAGTGTTGGACATTATTACTCAATCCTGGAATTTCTAGTTCTGGATTTAAATCCATTAAAGGTTTTAATACGAATATTCTTTCGTGCATCCTTGGGTGTGGTAATATAAGGTTATTGTCTGTTGAAATTAATTGATTAAACATCAATAAATCTAAATCAATTACTCTTGAAACATGACCTTTAATTGTATTTCTTGTCCGCCCTAATTTTAGTTCAGTTTCTAATAAAAATCTTAATAATTCATTCGAGTCTAAATTTGTGCTACCAAACAAAACAGCATTCATGAAAGGATGAGAATGCCCGTTTTCCATTCCTACAGCCTCCGTTTCATAAATTTCAGATAATTTTAGATTAGCGATATGAGTCGACAAAATTTTGGTTGCTGACTGAATATTTTCTAACCGATTTCCTAAATTCGACCCTAACGCAATATAGACTTGATTCATCTTACAAAATTATAAATACTATTTGGATATGTTTGATTTTCTACTCGAATTGATTCTTAAAAATTTCCATTTAACCCTTGATTTCACCACTAGTAGAAGTAAACGCTTATAATTACTATTTTACTTGTAGTTTTGTATAGTACAATAAAATAATATGAAACAGTTTTTTAAGTTTGTTGGAGCCTCGGCTCTTGGTAGTTTGATAGTTGGGGTTATCCTGGCTTTCTTCTTTGTTTTTGTTTTAGTTGGAGCATTTGAAAGAAGTGTTAATGAATTATTTGGTGATTTAGAAAACAACTCTGTAGAAATTGATGAAAATTCTGTCCTCCATATCAGTTTGAGCGCAGACTTACCCGATCAAGGACCAATTGATGAATGGGACTTAGGACTAGGTGGTTTTCAAAATATCAAAAAATCTGGCTTAAATAGTATTTTAGAATGCATAGAACGTGCAAAAACCGATGAAAATATAAATGGAATTTATTTAGATGTGAGTGATGCCACTGCGGGAATGGCTCAACTAGAAGAAATCAGAAATAAATTAATTGAATTCAAAAAAACCGGCAAATTCATTTACTCTTTTGGTGAATTATATAATCATAAAGGATATTATTTAGCTTCTGTTTCGGATGTAATTTCAGTTTACCCAGAAGGATTAATTCAATTTACGGGATTAAATTCAACCATGACATTCTATAAAGGATTAATCGATAAATTAGGGGTGGAAGTATCTGTAATTAGAGGAAGCAATAATAAATTTAAAAGTGCTGTTGAGCCCTTTTTATATGAAAAAATGAGTGATGCCAATAGAAAACAAGTAAGCATCTATTTGAATTCACTTTGGGAACATATGTTAAAAGGAATTTCTAAATACCGCAAAATAAGTGTGGCTAATTTGAACCAAATTGCAGATAGTATGTTGGTAAGAAATGCAGAAGGAGCAGTGAAATATAAGTTAGCAGATAAAGTAGCCTATAAGGATGAAGCGGTTTCTGACATGATAAAATTAAGTGAAATGGGAGATGAAGAATACATCAGTTTTATTTCAATTGGAAGCTATATGCGTGATTCTAGATTGAAGGAGAAATCACCTAGACAAAAACGAGAAAATCATAAGGATGATGATAAAATTGTTGTAATTTACGCAGAAGGAAGTATTATGGATGGAAGAGCTGATGATGGGTCAATTGGTTCAATTACTTTATCCAAACAAATAAAAAAAGCCAGAAGAGATGAAACTGTAAAAGCCGTAGTTCTTAGAATAAATTCTCCTGGAGGAAGTGCATTAGCTTCGGATGTAATTTGGAGAGAATTAATTTTAACTCGCGCTCAAAAACCATTAATCGTTTCCATGGGAAATGTAGCAGCCAGTGGTGGTTATTATATTGCCTGTTGTGCAGATAAAATATTTGCAAGCCCTAATACTATAACTGGTTCTATTGGTGTTTTTGGAATATTACCCAACACAGAAAATATGTTTCGTGAAAAACTAGGCGTAACATTTGACCGTGTAAATACAAATTCAAATTCTGATTTAGGATCCATTACAAGAAGTTTGAGCAACAAAGAATATAAAATAATCCAACAAGGTGTTGATGAGATTTATGATGATTTTATTACTAAAGTGGCCGATGGTAGAAAAAAATTAAGCAAAGCTGAAGTAGACAGTATTGGCCAAGGAAGAGTTTGGACAGGAAAAGACGCTTTAAAATTAGGACTGGTGGATGAACTGGGTGGGTTAGAAGATGCAATAGATGAAGCGGCAAAAAGAGCCGATTTAGATGATTATTTTATCTTGGAAATTCCAGAAAAAACAACTCCATTAGAACAATTTGTTTCAAAAATGAAAGAAGGAACAGATAAAACGATTAATATATCTTGGGCTAATCTTTTAGGATTAGATGAGAAAACATTAGTTGAATTCGAAAAAATTAAATGGATTCTTACTGAGAAAGGAATTCATGCAAGGATGTTAATCAACTGGGATGTTGAATAAAATCAGTACGATTTTATAAAAATATTCAGCTTACAAAGTTTTTGATAATTCATCGCAACGTTTGCAGAATCATCATCACCATCTTCGTATAACCAATTAATGGAAACTTTATACCCTCCTGTTTCAGAACACTTATCAATATGACGGAAAAGTTCAAGTACCCCAATAACAGAGGATGAGTTAATATAATCTAATGAAACTTCAATTTGACAAGAATGATTAATTTTAGCAAAAGTGAACCAATCCATTATTAGAGCAAAAAAAATTTTTGAATTTTCAGGGAAACATTTGCCTTTAATTCCAAACTTACCTAAATCTGGATCTAAGATTACTTCAGGCGTATTCTTGCTTTCTTTTAAAATAAGGGCACTCATAAATTAATCAAGCAGAATTACGATCAATTTTCACTTCTAATGTAAAGCAAGAAATTCTATCGTTAATTTCTTCAATCTTATAATTAAGTTTATTCTTAGATTTCATTGCCATGGTTATAAATCCTAACCCGGCTCCACCCTTATTACTTATGATTCCATTAGTAAGCACATCCATATATAATTGCTTCACTTCAGCTTCTTCATAAGAATTAATTTGACGAAGCCTTTCTTCAATTGTGGCTCTGTTGGAATTTAAAATAAGGTTGGCTAGAGTAACTAAATATTCATTTTGATCTTGACCTATAATTAAAAATGATGTTTGATAATTGGTTTCATCTTTTTCACCATGAAGTCTTACGTTTTGTAATCCTTCCACTAAAATTGAAAACATTCTTTTAACATTTCCCTTTTTATCATTGGCTTCTAACATTTTTTCTTCAACAGCATTAGAAATAGAATTTACTAAATCCTGACTGAATTCGCCAAAATGAGAGACAATAATTTTCTTATTGGACTTTACGTTATATTCTCCGTAAATCTCCTGATAACGGGAATTACATATCTCTAAAGCCTTATTAACAGGTATGCTCATTGGGTTGAGTTTCTTTAGAAAATTGTATCGTTATAAATGTATTATTCCCCATACAGAGGTTGCAATTTATGATTTTTGACAAATATAAAATTTTCTCCGACAAAATTTTGTTTTTAACTGGCCTTTGTTTAATTAATCACATATATACGAGTCTTAAAAAAAGAAGTTGCGAAAAAGCATTTTCCTTCAAATCTCCAAGGCTAATCTTTTGAAAATAAGCTTTCAAGCCAAAATCTAGCCCCATATGATTTTCAAAACCCATTCGAACCCCAAATGAGGCAAAACCTCCATAGCCAATTGTTGTTCTTGGAGCAAAAGTGAAATAGTTTTGCTGAAACATCAAATTATACCTCAATGTTTCTTCGATTAGTACTTCATGTTTAGTCGGTTTTAAGGCATTGAAGTTTACTCCCCATTCAAAAAAAGTCATCATTTTATAATTATCTCCCACATCATGATGTAA
>CAMBFX010000226.1 GCA_945865695.1 Chryseobacterium gleum
CTTTTGATATCACTCAAGCCTCTTTTATTCTAAAAAATACATTTAAAGAATTTCCTGAAGGGACGATACATATGATCGGTGTAAATGCCGAACGTATTGATAAAAAGACATTTTCAAATCAGCCTGGTGTGGCGCATTTGTTGGTTAAATACAAAAATCATTATTTCATCTCTGCCGACAATGGAATTTTTTCGCTTTTGTTTGACGATGCTCCTGACCAGATTTTCGAGATAAATTTGGATTTGAATCCAGGTACTTTTCCTATGTTAAACGTATTTGTTCCAGTAGCAGCCTTGTTGATAAAAAATAATAAACCTGAAGATATTGGGATTCAAATTGCCTCTTATCGTGAAAGTATGCAGTTTGTTCCTGTTGTGGAGCATGACCGTATTCGTGGAATGATTATTTATATCGATAGTTATGGAAATGCTATTACTAATATTACACTTTCCTTATTCAAACAAGTGGCAAAAGGAAGAAACTTTAATATCTATTTACCCAAACCAAAATATGATATCACCAAAGTAAGCGCTAATTATTCGGATGTTACAGAAGGGGATACATTGGCTTTGTTTTCTTCTAACGGACATTTACAAATTGCCATCAATAAAGGAGTAGAAAGTAATGGCGGAGGTGCCAATAAATTATTGGGATTAAAATTGAATGATATTGTTCAGGTGGAGTTTCTTTAAATAAGATTTTCTGTATTGTCAAGCTATATAGAAAGGATTTTCAAATTGAACAATTTTGATCAATTTGGAATTTAATCATTAGAATTTATTTTTTTAAAACTTTACAATTCAATATAGTGTATTTGTAAAAAAGTCCACAGCGGTAAAAGTATCCTTAGTATTCTTCGAATTTAAGATATAGTCATTTGGGGAGTCTTCTTTTTCATTTAAACACTTTTAAACATTTTTTTAGGATGTTTATTACGTGCTTTTTTTATATTTGTGTTCATATTCTTCATTTTTACTCAACAATTTATATCTGACATGAAAAACATTTTATTACCTATTGCATTCTCCCTGTTTTCATTAGTAACCCAAGCTCAGGACTATTACATTGGCAAAGGCGCTAATGAGTACCTGAAGGAAGGCATGACGTTCGGCAGCAGACATGTTTCAATGGAGCTGCATCTGCTGGAAAGCAAAGAGAAAGACATTAATGGTAATCCTGTAATTTCTTTCGAATTTTTCTGCAAGGATGGGCCCGCGGTTCAGGACAGAAAATCTGACACGCTAACTTTCATTCCAAGCCTATCTTACTACCCAACTCACTACATAAAGTATTATAATAAATATACTAATCAAAAAGAAATTGAGTTTGATAGAGATGGCAATCGTTTAGGCACTAAGTACGACATGGGTAAGGCATTGTATTTTCTACCCAATAAAAAACCAAATTTTATTGACGATATTTCCATAATGGGTCATTCGGAATGGATTACTAATGATAAAAATAATAAAGATAAAAATGATGATGGCTATCGTAAATTCTATTCATTAGATGATAGCAAAAAAACAGTAAAAGAAGGTGATTATTATTTGGATGTAGTAGAGAAGCATATTAGTGCTATCCTGGAGAAAGCAAAAACCGAAGACTACCAACAAAAGATGACTGATTTTTTTAACAACGGAGAGTTGTTCTATCTCATTGACAACGATATGAGACCTGAAAGGGAAAAAGGAACATTTGCATTTGATGAATTCAAGGTTAAAACAGTAAAGGGTGCTGACAATAAGCTGAGCAGCTTTAATATGCAATTTCCCTATAATGATGGAAAATATTATGATAAAGAGGATTTTTTCAGCAACGTAACTACTGATAAAAATTTTTCAAACATGTTCAGAATAAATGATAAAAAATTAATTATCGAAGACGGTATCCTCGTTCCTTATGAGGATTTAATTTTAGTCATCACCAAATCCTATAACGGTGCTTATAGGCTTAGGGGCTATATAAGCAAAACCACATACCATGCAACGATAAACTCTCTTATGAATAAAAGTTATGGTACTTTAATGCTTAGCAATTCTTATTTACAGGAAATAGGTTATCGTGATGAAAACTATTATACCTGGTTCAAAAGAAAGACATTAGCAACAGCTTATAAATCTGAAACAGACATTCTGTGCTTTGAAGTTTTCATTCTCAAATATTTGGATGCATTAGTTTTTAAAAAATAACTAACGGTTATTTTTTTCTTTTTAATGGAGTGAATGAGTTTTAATTATTTTTTCCTTTTACCTTTCTTTTTTGGTTCATTATAATCACGAATAAGTTTCCATTCCGTATGTTGATTTATAGTAAAACGAATGCGAAAGAAGAACGTATTACTACTAATATCACTAAGAGCCGGATAAGCGAATTTGTATCCGCTTTGGATATGAAATCCACTTATTTTAAATCCAATTAAAGGTGAAAAAGTGGGTTGTATTTCCTTAAAATTGGTTACTCCAGAAATCTCAAGGCCATAGGTCATACCTACATGGCTTTTCTGGCGGTAATATCCAATATTGTAACATCCGATATTCTCGCGTAAATTATATTGTAACCCTGATGTTATTCCGTTTATGGTTACTTTCTTTCCGATTACGCGTTTTCTTTGATTATCGGAACCAACTTCAAATACATCATAAATTCCTCTCTCATAACCCACATAAACACCTTGCTTTTTTACCAAGCGATTAATTTCCACTTTACGAAATAAGTTAAATAAAATTTGACTGTTTAGCGTTGTACTTATCGTACATCCCAAAATAATAAGAAGGATTTTAGTTTTCATAATGTAGTATTTGTAATTATAACGCTACATATTTTGTCAAGTTTTAGCTTTTATTTTTTGCGGGTGTTTAGCTATTAAATGCGTTTTACAATCAAACTTAGAATACGTTGAAGTTTCCGGCAGAAAATAATAACCATTAAAATTTTCCAATGTTATTTTTTAACTAGACTAATTCAACTTAAGAAGAAGTAATGGAGTAAGGTATTTTTTACAGCAAAAAAAAACCAGCCCTTTCGAACTGGTTTTGTATTTTCTTTCTCACTCGCTTATTGGCTTATTTACTTACTCACTTTTTAGTAGTTATCTGTAATCCGCTTCCGCTTGTTCCTACCAACATTCCTAAGGTAGGATGAGCACAGAAAGAAAGTATGCGTGGATTAACTGGATTGTTTAATGCTTTTATTTTTACTCCATCCATTGAGAATTCTATATAACCAATCATAGGATCTGCTTTTTTGATTTTACTATCCTCACCGCAGAAATATTCAAATTCATAATTGGTAGAAACCATTAGATTTCCTTTGGAATCGTATTCTAATGCACTAATGTTTCCTGCATTCGGCACACTAACATCTACCCATCTTCCTTTTTCTGGAACATAGATAGAAATGGAAGAATAAGAATTTAACAAGGCAATTTCTCCATTAGTTCCACAAGCCACTTTGGTGATATTAAAATCCCAGTAGTTAGTTTTTAAAGCAGTTTTTGGATTGCCCATCATTTCTACAATATAATCTTGGTACTTCCAAACATTTCCTTTTTTATCAGCAAAAATAAATGGAGCTCCATAACCCGATTTAAAAACAGTATCAACATAAATTAATTTGCCTGCATCATTCAATTCTAGCACACCGAAACTATTACCATAATATCCAATTCCGGTTACCAATACCCAAGTTTTATTGTTTTTGTCAGTAACGGCTTGAATGAATTCTAAAGAAGTAATACCTAACGCAGAATAATCAGTGAATTTATTAATCTCACCAGATTCTACCAGAAGTTTCATATTACCATCCGAAGAAATTTCGTAAATACTTCCTCTAAAAGGAACCAAAACATTTCCTTTTTTGTCGATAGAAAAATTACCAGTATAATATCCTTTTGTGGAAACTCCCAATTGCTCATTCATTTTATAAGCATCCAATAATTTCGTCCAAGTATTATTTTCATACTTCCAAATATCAGATGTTCCTTCACGTACAATGATTCCACCAGCCGGTAATGTTCCAATTTGAGTGATATCAGAAGCTTTTAGTCCTGTTTCAGGTAAGTTGGTAACAGTAGAACCAGCAGCAAATTTAAAGATTCCACTTTTCGCCAATAAAACATAATTATCCTCTTCTACTTTAAAGATATTTCCTGCTGC
>CAMBFX010000227.1 GCA_945865695.1 Chryseobacterium gleum
GGAAAACAAAACCGTTGATGTAGCGGGTTATGTTTATACTTATTATGGTGATTCTGCAGCTGTAGATTACGGTAGTTTGGTTTTATTGGTGAACAAAGGAGGAGGAAAGCAAGCGATGAGTATTAATTTGAAAAACAGAGATAATAAATTCAAGGTTCACAAGAATGATATGATTCATTTGAGAGGAAAAATTTCGGGAACTTATTTCGATACTTTAGTTTCTATGAACGAAGCAGAAGTAATTAAAATTGCTCCAAAAATTGAAACAGAAAAATTGAATCCCGATAAAGCTGGAGCAATTTTCTATGCAGGTGATTTGCAAAAGGATTATACTCAATGGAACAATAAAGAAATAGCAGTGCAAGGAAATTATTTTATGACTACCGTTTCAACCACTTCTTATGGAGTTACCAATCGTGTTGATTTGAAAGGTGCTAAAAGTGATTATGCAGATGTAGGTTGTGATTTTGCCGTGGATCCAAGTGATAAATTGAAAGATAATCGTGAAGGTGTTATCGTGAAAGGTAAAATTAAGCCAGGTGGTTCTTTTGGGAAACTACAACTTTATGATTGCCAATTGGTTAATAGATAATTTTTATTGACTTTTACAGGTCAATCGGAAATCCTATATTTGACGAAGTTTTTAGAATGAAATAAAATAATTTTTATGCATAAGAAATTCATTATTTATCTGTTTGCACCTGTTGCACTTTTCTTCGCTTCTTGTGGAGGTGGTGAAGAAGAAGGTGGAAAAGAAGGAGAAAAAGAGGAAGAAGTTAATCTTGATGGAATGGTTGGCGATGATACTTTGAAAGTTCATGGTTTGAATACCACCATTTGGGTTCCTGAAGAATTAGCTCCAGACGGAACACAAATTCCTTCACAAATTGAACCGGATGAAGATAATATGATTTGGAAATTGAAATCAGGAAAGAAATTTCATATCGTGATTCGCGTTGTGGATGGAGAAGGAAATTATATCAAGCGTAAGAAAGAAGAATTAGCTGGTGGAATTTTCAAAGTAGAATATTTGGATGAAAAGGATAATTATGTGATGTATAGAGCAACATTACCAGAGAATGCAAGTAGCATTGAATTTTTTAAATTCTATGGAGTAAAGAAAGTAAACGGTGAAGAGTATGAGTTCTACACCGAGGAAAGTGCTGAATTTAGAAAAGCAGATGTGGAATGGGTTCGCAAATCTTTTATTGGGTTTGGAAAAGAAATTGTAGAAGAATAAATGGAGTTTTTATAAAAATAAAACCCTAATCTTCTGGTCAGGGTTTTTTTATGTTTATTATTTTTTCATTTACAAATTCCCTGTTCTTCCTCCATCCACCGGCAAATTGATTCCATTGATATACGAAGCCGCTGGAGATGCTAAAAAAGCCACTGCTGCAGCAATCTCTTCTGGTTGCGCAATGCGTTTCATTGGAATTTCATCGGCAAATTCTTGCATAATATGTTCGGCCGTTTTTCCGCTTTTCTGTGCTCTATTTTCAGCAATAGCAGATAAGCGTTGAGTTCCTGTTGCACCAGGCAAAACATTATTTACGGTGATATTATATTTTCCTACTTCACCCGCTAAAGTTTTGGACCAATTGCCAACCGCGGCACGAATGGTATTCGAAACACCTAATCCTGGAATGGGTTGTTTTACTGAAGTAGAAATGATGTTGATAATACGTCCGTATTTTTCACTTTTCATTCCCTCTAAACAAGCTTGTGCCAAAATATGATTACAAATCAAATGATGATTAAAAGCAGATATAAATTCTTCTGTTTTTGCATTTTCAATATTTCCTGCTGCTGGTCCACCAGTATTGTTTACTAAAATATGAACAGGACCTAATTCATTGATGAAATCTTCGATTCTGATTTTCAATTCAGGAGGAAAACTAAAGTCGGCAATGATATAATGATGTTTAATTCCTGTCTTACTATCTAATTCTTTTTTTACTTCTAAAAGTTTTTCTTCAGATCGAGCAACTAAAATAATTTCAGCTCCTAATTCAGCCAATTCGAATGCAATAGCCTTACCTATTCCTTGAGTGCTTCCGCAGACAATGGCTTTTTTTCCTTTTAATGATAGATTCATCTCTTGTTTGTTTGCACCAAATTAACAGAAATTAGTTGGAATAAATTGTAATTGGGTGGAATCACTATAAAATTATTTTCGCGTAATTTTAACAGGTCGCTCCTACGGAGCTTACAGAATTACTTTGTCCCATTCTATTACAAACAGGCCGCTCCTACGGAGCTGTAAAACGTTTTCTTATGTAGCACTTGTTATGTGGTTTTCTTGGAACTCCGTAGGAGTGAACTGTTTGTAAAAAACTAAAATAAAGTATTAAAAGCTCCATAGGAGCGAGCTGTTGTTTGTCATTTGAAGCAGTATATTATTTTAGCGGCAACCATTTGTTTTTTTCTTATTTTTATCGGGTAACAAAATTCAAAATATGTCAATTCTTCGCCCTTTCAACTTTAAAAAATGGATCGATGAAAATCGCCATTTACTCAAACCACCCATCGGAAACAAAGTGGTTTATCAAGATACCGAATTCATCATCATGGTGGTGGGTGGGCCTAATGCTCGCAAAGATTATCACTTTAACGAAAGTGAAGAATTCTTTTATCAACTCGAAGGTGACATAAAAGTTAAAATTCAAGAAAACGGAAAAGCGGTCGAGGTGACAATTAAAGAAGGAGAAATATTTTTATTACCTCCCAATATTCCGCATTCACCTATTCGTCCAGCTAATAGCGTGGGATTAGTTGTTGAACGAAAAAGACGTCCCGAAGAATTGGATGGCTTAATGTGGTTCTGTGATCAATGCAATCATAATTTATACGATAAGCGTTTTTATATGCGTAGCATCGAAAAAGATTTCATTCCTACTTTTAAAGAATTTTATGGATCAGAAGATTTACGTACCTGTAAATCTTGTGGACATGTAATGGAAATTGATGAGCGTTTCAAATGATTGAGAAGTCAAATCTAAATTATATTATGAGCAAAAATTTGTCTTTTTCAAACATACTTCGTTGCTTTTTTTGCTCAGACAACTTCCAGTATGAGCTTCAAAAAGCGACTCGTCTGTTCAAAAAATTCTGCATTTTTCATTCTTAATTTAATTTTAGATATGACTTCCGATATCCTTACGATCGACATTCACACACACATTTTACCGGAACATATTCCTAATTGGAAGGAACGTTTTGGTTATGGCGGTTTTATTCATTTAGATCATCACAAACCATGTTGTGCAAGAATGATGATGGATAATAAATTTTTTAGAGAGGTAGAAGATAATTGTTGGAGTGCAGAAAAGAGAATGTTGGAATGCAATCAACATCAAGTAGATGTTCAAGTTTTATCTACGGTTCCAGTGATGTTTTCTTATTGGGCAAAAGCAGAAGATTGTTTAGCCATTTCCGAATTTTTAAACGATCATATTGCCGAAATTGTGCAGCGATATCCAAAAAGATTTGTGGGTTTAGGAACCATTCCATTGCAAGCACCCGAATTAGCCATCAAAGAATTAGAACGTTGCAAAAAAATCGGATTAAAAGGAATTCAAATTGGTTCGCATGTGAACGATTGGAATTTGAATGACGAAAATCTTTTTCCGATATTTCAAGCTTGTCAAGAATTAGATATGTGTGTTTTTGTTCATCCCTGGGATATGATGGGACAAGATAAAATGCAAAAATATTGGTTGCCTTGGTTGGTAGGAATGCCTGCCGAAACTTCATTAGCTATTTGCTCGATGATTTTTGGTGGAATATTTGAACGACTACCCAAACTTAGAGTTGCATTTGCTCATGGCGGAGGATCTTTTCCTGCTACATTGGGAAGAATTAAGCATGGTTTTGATTGTCGTCCTGATTTAGTAGCCATTGATAATCCGATTTCACCTGAAAAATATATTGGCAAATTTTGGATTGATAGTTTGGTACATGATAAAAAAACAATGGATTTTGTATTGGATATGTTTGGTCCGGATAAAATAGCTTTAGGAAGTGATTATCCTTTTCCATTGGGAGAGAATATACCTGGCAACCTCATTCGTCAATCAGGATATGATAAAAATGTTCAAGAGAAGTTGTTATCAGGTTCTGCGTTGAGTTGGATGAAT
>CAMBFX010000228.1 GCA_945865695.1 Chryseobacterium gleum
TTTTATTCTCGTTAATTATGTCTATGCATAAATTTAGAATCCTGTTGTATTCACGAATTCTATTCAGAGCGACAGTATCTTTTTGTGTATTATATAAAAGCCAATCGTAAACGAAAGCATTATGTTCTATAGGGACATTGATTTCTAAATACGTTGAGTTTTTTAATCTATCATAGAATGTGAAATCAGGACTTTTTAATGTGTCATTCCTATAATATTTTGGGGCAAAAATAAATTTTTGAGTAGTAAAGAAAATTTCATTTCCATCTATAAGTGAGCAATCAAAAGGTCTAATAGAACAAATTTCTTCAATATCATCTTCTTCATACATGGCGTGCAGTGCTATTATTTTATCCAATCGGTTAATACTATCCCTGTCACTTAACAATAATCGTTGTGCACCATGACTGTGCCCAATCCCAAATATTTTATTATTTGTAGAAATTTGCCTTACAAATTTTAATATAAAATCTAAATTCTTCATTTCGGCAATGTTCATTTCAATTTCAATTTTTTCCATCATTTCGGGTGAAAGTTTACTTAAATCAAATTTACTTTTAAAGGTAGTGCTAGGTATAAGTTTAGAAACTAAATCCGATGGTAGCGTGAAGTTTGGAGAGACAACGATGAATCCATGACTTGCAAGAAATTCACATAATTTACTGTTTTCAATTCCAACTCCTTGGGATCCGTGACAATAAAGTATTACATCAAAATCTCCGGGGAATTTAGGAGCGTTTTTCTGAACATTAACAATTTGGTTGGCAATTTCAGCAGGAATGACAGAACTGCCAAAAGTTTGTTCATAATATATTTTTATTAAGTTGCTAATTATTTCATTGTTTATTGAATCTTTTTCAAATTTCCAATAATCCTTATAATAAAATGATAAAGATGATTTTTGGGTTACTTTAGAAGGATACCAAATATGAATAAAGTATGGCTTTATTGTATTTAAACTTTTGAAAGAATAATTTTCAGTTGTATCGTATATAATGGTATCGCTATAGCCTACGTTGAAGGAACCAAACTTTAATAAAGACCATTCTTTATTTTTGACCTGACCTGAACAATAGTTAGTAAAAGCTAAAAAAAATAACATTAGATAAATTGACATCTAAGTAAGATAACTTCTTTTGTATTCTCTTTTTCTCATATTCTAAACTTGTTGTTTCAATTTCGAGGGGATTGAACTAAAATGCGACATAAAGGTTTGCTGTTTTAAGAAGTTGGCGATTTCGGAGACGAAAACTGTCTGCCTGCACTGAACTTGATCAGAAGCACGAAACCCCCGCTTTTGCAAAACGGCTGTTGTGCGTTCGGTTTTTTATTTATTAATAGTTTTCGTTTCAATTAATTTATTATTTCTGCTCCATTCGCTCCACGAACCTACATAAAGTTTTGGAATTTCCAATTCAGCGTATGCGATTGCTAAAAGTGAATGACAAGCTGTAACTCCAGAACCACAATGAACTATTATATTTTCTGTTTTAATGTGACCAAATATTTTTTCATATTTATGTTTTAGCAAATTCGGAGATAAAAACAAGCCGTTTTCGTCTAAATTTTCAGTAAAAGGTACATTTATTGCTCCTGGAATATGTCCAGCAACTAAATCGATTGGCTCTGTTTCTCCATTATATCGTTCTTCATCACGAACATCAATAACGATATGATTTTCGGTTTTCGAGAACTTTTCAACTTCTGCAATTTCTGCAATTTTCAATTTCCAATTTTCAACTTTATATAATTCCGTTTTGTTGGTTATTTCAGTATTTGAACTAATTGGAAATTTTATTTTTTCTGCTTCTTGAATTCCACCATTTAAAACTTGAACTTTTTCGTGACCTACTGATTTCAACATCCACCAAAATCTTGCTCCTGCATTTGAACCATTTTTGTTATCGTAAATTACGATATGACTTTTTGTAGAAATTCCAATATTTGATAACATTTTTGCGAAATTTTCAATTTTTGGTAATGGATGTCTACCTCCAATTGACAAATCATCTTTAATTTCTGCAAGTTGAGTATTTAAATCTACAAATATCGCTCCTTCTAAATGTTTTGTTTCATAATTCGATTTTGCATTCTTACCATTACTAACATCAACAATAATTAAATTATCAGATTTATATAATTTCAGTAATTCTGATGCTTGGATAATTGGAGAGATATTTACATTCATTTTTTTGATTTCTATTTAGGTTTTCTGTCGCTCGAAACTGACGCAAAACGGTTGGGGCTTTGTGATGTGCTGGAATTAATAGCACAAAACTGTCTTACCCGAAAAACTTTCTTAAAAGTACTGAACTAAATGGAAGCTTACAGTACAAGTTTAAATAGCCGAAGAAAAACACATTCTATCTGTGATGTTAAAATGAAAAGTTTATTATCCATGTCGGCAATTAGTGCAATACAACACGATGCTGAACTAAAAACATATTATCATAAAAGAGTGGAAGAGGGTAAACCTAAAATGGTGGCTTTAAATATTATAAGAAATAAAATCGTTTCAAGAATATTTGCAACCGTTAAACGAGGAACACCATACGTGGAAATTAATTTATACGCGGCTTAAAAATAAGTAAGAAAAAACTTGTTTTTGATCTTGTACGGTTTGGCGCTTGGCGAAGAAGCCGATTTAAATTTAATTCTTTTTCGATAGCGAATTTCATTTTCCTTTGAATCATTTTGTTTTGAAACAAGTGTTCGGCTTTTTTGCCAAACGCTTGTTAGTGGTAGTATTTGTTCTACAACTGCAGTGTCAATTTTAAATGTCCACCAAAGCCTTTTTGAATGATTTTCATCAAAGTTGAGAGTCTGATGTCTGAAGCGTTATTTTCTATACGTGAAATGTAAGATTTATTTGTTCCGCATTTATCAGCGAGTTCCTCTTGAGTTAAACCCATTTTCAGTCTAGCGTCTTCCAATAAAGCTCCTAATCTGAAAGCTTCAAATTCTTGTTCCCATTTTTCACGTTTTGATGCGCCTTTCTTTCCGTATTTCTTATCAAGAATTTCGTCTAAGGTTGTAATGTTTTTTTTAGCGATCTTTTTCATTTTGATATTCCTCCATTATTTTAAGTGCTTTTTCGATTTCGTTCTTTGGTGTTTTCTGTGTTTTCTTTTGAAATGCATTTCCTAGTACAACTAAATTTCCTTTATCAAAAAATGCAAATATTCTATAAATATTACTTCCAACTTCTACACGAATTTCGTAAAGCCCTTTTGTGCCTTCCATATGTTTGAAATACTTTTCCGGAACTTGTCGGGTAACTCGAATTAATTGTAATGTCCATTCAATTTTAGCTTGAACATTGTTCGGTTGCTCGACATAAAAGTCAAGAAAATATTTCTTGTACGCGATAACTTGTCTTTCAAAACTCACAATGCAAAGTTAACTAATTAGACAACTTTTTCCAAATTTTATTTAATTGATTTAATTGAGCCTGATTTTCATGATATTATTAGTCGAAAAGCACATGTTTGCTGGTTTGACCTATGGTGAATCGAAGAATAAATACATAGGAATTCAATCCAAGGTTTGTTTGTCCATTTAAAACGAAATTTCTACCAATATTCAGATCAATGAAACCCATATTGCTCAAGCCGATTTCAGGTCGAATAGCAAAACAAGAATTGCCCTTAAAGTCCGAATAGTATAAAACTTGACCAGCGCAATCGAAAAATGCAAAGGCCAATGAAAATCCAGATTTTAACCCATAAATATTATTCTCTTGATGGCGAAATAGGAATTCAGAAGTTAAGTGAATATTTCCGTATGCCATTGCAGCCATTTCTTCACCCCTATTTCCATATCCAACTCCAAATTCAACCGTATGGTATTTTTGAAATTGATATCCTGCAATTAAGTCAAAACCTTTATACCCAATATTTGATTCTTTCTGACCAAAACAAAACACTGAGTGTAAAAAGCAAAGCAAAGAGAAAAGTAAAAATTTTGAAGAGGCTCGTTTCATAATATTACCACTAACGTTTTGCCTTTAGTTTGTATTTATTATAAATATACTACTTTAACTGAAAAGGAAACGGGTGAACTCAAACGTTTTGTAGGAGTGGGTCCTTTAAGCTGCATAAGTCCCGTTTCCCTCTTCAGACTTGTT
>CAMBFX010000229.1 GCA_945865695.1 Chryseobacterium gleum
AAGGCTTCCATATCCAAATCGGCTTTTTTACCAATCACACAATAAGAATATTTTCTTCCTTTGATATTTTCATTGAAGAATTTCTCCAAATCATCCAGAGACATCGTGCTCAGTTGCTCGTAAACATCTTTGCGGATATCATGATCAAAAGACATTCGCTCGGCTGTTTTGTAATTCCAATAGATATTGGTTTTTAAAATACGTTCTGATTCGATTTTTTTCAAAGCCGCCAATCGCGATTGTTCATATTGTAATTCTGCTTTTGGCATCGTATTCATTAATACTTGCATCGCATCAACGGCTGCAGGAAGTTTATTCGCTTGCGTACCAATGAAAGCTTGCACATAATGCGCTTCGTCTTTTTTAGCAGGAGAAGTAAACGATGAACTCGCTCCATACGCCAATGCTTTTGATTCACGAATTTCTTGAAAAACAATCGAAGATAATCCTGATCCGAAATAGGAATTGAACATGCTCATTTCTGGTAAAATAGTTACATCAAATGTTTTTCCTTTGGATAACATCAATAATTGCGTTTGCACCATATCGTAATCCACGAAGTAAACAATGTTTTCTTTTGTTTCTAATTCTACATATTTCACTTTCGTGTCATACGCTTTCATCTTCTTTGGAAGGGTATGTGCCTTCTTTATTTTTGATTGGATAGATTTCATTTCAGTTTTACCGTAATACATCACCGAATGTTTATAGGATGTTAGTGTATGAATCATTCCAGTTAATTCTTCACCCTTTAGTTTTTCCAATTCTTCCATGGGTAAAACATTATTAAACTTGTTTTTTGCTCCATACATTGCATAATTTCGTAAACCACCCTGAAGAATTAAACCTTTGTTCAATTTTGCATCTATGCGATTTTTCTTGGTGTCTTCTAATAAATTTTTCAACGCTGTTTCATCCGGCTTGCAATTGGCTAATAAATGTTCTAATAATGAAAGAGCTTCATCAAACGACTCATTTAATCCAGTCATGGAAATAAAAGAGGAATTCACGCCATAACTTACACCCAATGAATAGAATTTTCTTTTCAATTCTTCTGCAGTATATTTATCTGTTCCTAAATAATCGAGTAAGTTAACGGCAAGAGAAACTTTTTTATCTTCTCTTAAATCTTCATCTAGTTCGATTACTAATGTAAAAAGTTCGTTCGTTTTATTTTGGATATAATAGACAGGAACATCTTTTGAAAGGGAAGATTTTTTTAAATCTTTCGCATAATCGATATACAATGGTTTCAATCTTGTTGATTCCATCTTATTGAAATTTTGAAGGAATTCTGATTGAGCGGTTCTGTTCAAATCAACTGGAGTGATAGTAGGTTTATCCACCTTATAAACGTTTTTATCTTCACCTGTACGCTTGTAAATAAGGCAATAATTGTCTTTCAAATTTTCCTTCGTCCACTTTACCAAATCCTCCTTGGTGATTTTTTCCATGCGATCATAATAATCCACATAATCTTTCCATTCTGCATCCATGATGAAAGCAGTCGACATATTAGATGCTCTTCTACTATTGGATTCTAACTCAGAAAGCAAACTTTTCTTACCATTCTTGATAATGGATTTCAATAATTCATCAGTGAATTCACCTTTCTTTACTTTTTCAATTTCTGCCAATAGTAAATCACGTAATTCTTCGAGGCTTTGTCCTTCTTTCGGATTTCCTCCAAGCATAAACTGTCCATAATCATGATTGTTATCAGCACCGGCCCAGGCAGAAATCACCAATTGTTTTTGTGTTAGATTTAAATCCATTAATCCTACTTCTCCATTGGAGAGAATAGATCCCAAAAGCTCGCTCATTAATTGATCTGGAGATTCATATCCACCGATTCTGTAGGCCATCATCAATGACGCTGCATCAGGACCTATTACCTCTTTAAATTTAATTTCTATTTGTGGTTTTTCTTTTGGCATCACGCGTGCATTTACCTCACCGCGTTTAAATTTCCCGAAATATTTATCAATTAATTTGATGGTTTCATCGTGATCAAAATCTCCTGCAAGACAAATGGCCATATTATTGGGGACATAATACTGTTTGAAATAAGCATGAATTTTTTCCATCGAAGGATTCTTTAAATGTTCACCTAAACCAATAGTAGTTTGCGTTCCATAAGGGTGGGTAGGGTAGAGTAATTCATTTAAGGCTGCATATTGTTTTCTTCCGTCATTATCTTGACCGATATTAAATTCTTCATAAACGGCTTCCAACTCCGTATGGAATAAACGCAAAACCAATTCCGAAAAACGCTCTGATTCTACTACCATCCATTTTTCTATTTCTGTTGAAGGAATATCGTTGATATACGAAGTTTGTTCGAGTGAAGTAAAAGCATTCGTTCCTTTGGCACCCAAACCCGAAATCATTTTATCGTATTCATTAGCGATGGCTAATTTTGCAGCCAACCCCGAAACAGAATCGATTTGTTTGTAGATAATTTTTTTCTTCGCATCATCCGGTTCAGCTTTGTGTTTTTCGTATAAATCTGAAATTTCTTGCAATAAAACTTTTTCTTTTTCCCAGTCTTGCGTTCCTATTTTAGAAGTGCCTTTGAATACCATGTGCTCGAGGTAATGCGCGAGCCCGGTAACATCAGCCGGATCATTCTTGCTTCCTGTTTTAACAGTAATATAGGTTTGTATGCGCGGCACATCTTTGTTCACCGAGAGATACACTTTTAAGCCATTGGCAAGGGTATAAATTCTTGTTTCGGTGGGATCGTTAGGTACAGATTCGTATTTATAATCTTGCGCAAAGAGGGTGGTGAACAAGAATAAAAAGGCGAGGGTGAGGGTTTGTTTTAGATTGGCCATAATTTGAGTTTTTTTTGAGGAGGGGAAGATAGGGAAATTTTGGGAGTATTTAATGGTTTGCGGGCTTGGCGAAGGTGGCGATTTTCACCACAAATGTGGATGCGGAGCACTGAACCGCCACTTTTGGTTAGGTGTTGTATGCCCAGTGCTTATTCTCATTCGATGTCGATTTTGTTTATTTCGTTCATTAGTCTATCTGTTTCTGTCAATGCAACAATAATTTTTTGATAGTGTAAAATGTCGTCAAACTCAAGTGTTCTTTCCTTTCTATTTTTGAGCCACTTTTGTGCTGGTTGGTAGCCACCAATATAAAAGTTTCATTTCACTTAGGATGGAAAGTTTACTGATTTTTTTGGGAGCTAAGTTTGACAACCATTTTGCTTACTTTTTGTATTTACCATACAACATTTGACAAACTTTATCCATTGATTTGAAAACTGATGCATCAAAATTTGATGCTTTTGTAATGCTAGTCAAAGTTACAACAGCGTTATAAAGTATTTCATTGTCGTTATAATTAATGCGTTCTATAAAATTTACTTTATTAGTTCCTTTGGGTGATTCTGATACAATTACCTCTTTTGTGTTTGTATCTACTGCAAATAATAAGTCTTTATACATTTTTTATTTTATTTGATTAATGCAAATGGCACCGTCCGCTTGAATTAGTTGTTTTCTTCTTGCATCTTGCTCCTTTTTGTGTGGTGCCAGTACATTGTGTTGAAGTTGTTGTTGATTTTGTTGTTGATTTACCATTACAACAATTTGTACCTACTGTCTTGTTATGAATTTTACATACGCAACTATTCGATTTGCTGCGATTACACTTCATACATAATAACTGAATATTGGAGGGGCTACTGCTTCCTCCGCAGGAGAATGGTGTTATGTGATCATATTCTAAATTCAAGGTGCTACTACAACACTGACACACGCCTCCATCTCTTGTAAAAACAATTTTTTTTGTAGTAGCTGAAATATACCTGCTCTGTGAAAAGCCGCAAATACTGATTATCAGTAAAAGGGTCAGCAAGAATATTTTTTTCGTTTTCATTTCTCTTATTCTATTTCAATTTTATCAATCTCCTTCATCAATCTATCCGTTTCCGATAACGCAACAATAATTTTCTGATAGTGTAAAATATCATCAAATTCTAATTTCCTTTCTTTGCGGTCTTTTAGCCATTTTTGTGCTGGCTGATAACCGCCAATGTAAAACTCCCAAGCTATTTGTGGCACATTGTCGAAATACTGTGTATCGTTAA
>CAMBFX010000230.1 GCA_945865695.1 Chryseobacterium gleum
AGAAGATTGATATTCGAAAAACTAATGAAGTGATGAGTCCGAGTGCAAAATCCACTCAAATTGCCAATCAACTTTCTGAAATAATCCGAATAAAATGAAATTCGCTTTAGTCTTTTCGTTGATTTCATTTTGTGCCATTGCCTCTACACGATTGATTTCAGAAAATTCGGCAGAATTTCCCTCTCATTTCCCGAAACCTGTTTATGATTTCAAAAAAAATCCGCTTTCGAAAGATAAAATAGAATTAGGCAGGGTTTTATTTTTTGATCCGATTCTTTCAAAAGACAATTCTATTTCTTGTGCATCCTGTCATTCTTCCTATAATGCATTTGCACATACCGATCATGATTTGAGTCATGGAATGGGAGATTCCATTGGAACAAGAAATGCTCCAGCACTTTTTAATTTAGCTTGGCAATCTACTTTTATGTGGGATGGTGCGGTAAATCATCTTGATGTGCAAGCACTCGCTCCCATCACTCACCCAAAAGAAATGGGTGAAGATTTAGAAACAGTTGTTAAAAAATTGCAAGACAGTAAAATTTATCCGAAATTATTTTACAAAGCATTTAAAGATAGTGTCATCACTGTAGAGAGAGTATTAAAATCCTTATCGCAATTTCAATTGACATTAATTTCCGCCAATTCAAAATATGATCGAGTAAAAGAAGGGAAAGAAGAGTTCACCGATCAAGAATGGAAAGGATATGAATTATTCAAAACGAATTGCAGTGCTTGTCATAAAGAGCCATTATTTTCTAATTATTCATTCGCAAATAATGGATTGAGTTTAGATTCTACCTTAAATGATTATGGAAAATGGATGATAACTAAAAACAGTTCGGATAGTTTGAAATTTAAAGTCCCTTCCCTCAGAAATCTTTCGTACACATATCCCTATATGCACGATGGTAGATTTAAAAAATTGAATCAAGTTCTAAATCATTATTCTAAAGAAATGGTGGTTAGTTCAACATTAGCACCGGAACTAAAAGATAAAATTTCACTTTCTTCAGATGAGAAGGCTGATTTGATTGCATTTCTTCTCACTTTAAACGATAAATCATTTGTTTTTAACCCTGATTTTCAGTTTCCAAAAAATATTTTAACTCCTAACGAAGGAAAAACGAAATAAGAACGACTAAATAATAAATCAACTACAATCATGAAGAAAATTATTTTACCAGCTATTTTAATGTTTACCGGTATTACGGTCAACGCACAAGGGCCAGCGATTACTTCCTGGTTACAAAATACTACTGTTATTGGTTCGTATTATATGAACGGAAATTCTACTCCGATTTCCAATAGTATTGTGGCTAATTGCCAAGCAGTGCAATACAACACCACAGATGTTTATATTACCACCAATGGAGTTCCTGCTTATCCAACAGGTCCATTTTTAGATGGAAATCCTTCACAAGCAACCGATCAAAATGCGATTTTTAAATTTCCATTAACTCCGGGTCAAAATATAGGAACGCTTACATCAACCACAGGAGGTAATATTGGTGTTTTCATCAATGGAGTGGCATTGTTCGATTATAGAGATGGTGTTTCCTATAAGAACTCAAGCGGAGCAGAAGCAGGCGGGCCTTTAGGAGGTATGGGTGATGGAGTTTGGAATAGAGATGCAGTGCCAGCAGAGATGGCTGGATTTGATTGTTCAAAAGGACATCCTGCAATGGGAAATTATCACCACCATCAAAGTCCTTCTGCTTTTGATTTGGATATAAATGTGCTTTCTACCATTTGTAATTTATATGATGCAGATGGATTGTATGCCATCAATTCTTTGGTTCATTCGCCATTATTGGGATTTGCTTATGATGGTTTTCCTATTTACGGCGCATACGGTTATGCAAATACAGATGGAACGGGCGGAATTACTCGAATGAAATCAAGTTATCAGTTAAGAAATATAACTGTTCGCACGCATTATGCAGATGGAACCAATGTAACAGATGGCCCTGCTGTTAGCACAACTTATCCATTGGGAAGATACCGCGAAGATTATGAATTTATCACGCCTACATCGGATGATCAATTAGATGTACACAATGGAAGAGTTTGTATTACTCCTGAATATCCTACAGGAACGTATTGTTATTTTTTGACAGTAGATGCCAATCATAATTCGGCTTATCCGTATGCAGTTGGACCCACTTTTTATGGTGTTCATGCCAATAGAAAAGTAACTAGTATTCCTGGAGGAACTACAACTTATACTTCTACTAACAGTATTTCAGAAGAAGAATTCAATGCGATGAACATAAATGTTTTTCCTAATCCTGCTTCTGATTTAATTGCTATCCAAATTATTGATTTGGTAAAAGAGGATTTAACCATTGAACTTTTTGATATTGCAGGTAAATTAATTGAAACCAAAAATATTTACAAAGGAACAACTATTGCCTTTTTCGAAACAGAAACCTTGTATAATGGAACGTATATTTTAAAATTATCCGATTCTAAAAATAGTATTTCAAAAAGAGTAGTAGTGAGTAAGAATTAAATTTTTTGACTAAGTGTTTTGTTCTTCTGAACGAAGTGAAGAATCCAATATCTTCGTTCAGACAACCTCAAAATATTTTGAAATTATCATTCTGCTAATCAATATAATGACATGTTCCGTCATTTTTATCTATCTTTGACAGCATACTCAAAACATGATCCTACCGCAAATGAAGTATTTTATTACTCTCCTATTTTTTACTCAAGCTTTTTTTTCCATAAGCCAAGTTAATGCTACATTTTATAAACAGCATTTATCTATTGATATAAAAACATTTGATCCTAATGCTTTAACTACTGACACAACTTTGTTTTCAAGTGCGGATAACAATTGCCCTAAAGGTAAGGTTCAATTGAAAATTAATTTTAAAAACGGCAACGTTTCCTTTTCACGAAAGAGTGATGACGGAAAGTGTAATATTGGTTGGTTCAAAACTTCAGGTGAAATTGAAGTAGTGAGAAGCCTAAATGATGCATATATTTATATTTTTGCAAATCAACTTATGTTTGTTTATAACCTCACAGAAAATATAATTTATTCTTCAGATGGCTCTCGAATCACTGCTAAATTTGCAGGCGAAGGAGTTTCAATTAGTATAAAAGGTTCTATTGAGAATTTTCTTAATCCAAAGAAATAATTTCAATTCGAATTGGTTTATTTTTTATTGATTAAATTCTTAGAAATTATCTTATAAAATCTATTATTTATCTATTGCTCTCTTGATAAAATCTCATTCTGACTTTTTTCAGCCCATTTAATCACTAATTCTTTTTCTTCGGTAGTCAATTTCGCATTTGAATGAATCCAAGTATAAGACTCGAGAGGCATTTCATTTTCTTCAATCATTTCGATGGTTTCATGTAATTTATCTAATTGCTGTATTTGTTTCATCGATTTGAATTCAGAAAAATTTAATTCTTCTTTTCCTTCTTCTACATGATCGGCAATCCACCAACCGAATGGTTGTATCTGAGAATACCAAGGATATTCGGTATGATTAGAATGACAATCATAACAAGTCTTTACTAATATGGCTTCTACATCTTCGGGAACATCCACTACATGATAAATATCATTTTCTCCTTTCAATTCTCCGTTATTATAATTCGGACGGATACATTGCATAATTAGAAATATTCCTAATAGAATCAATAAAACTAATTTCCATTTTTTGATTTTACGCATAAACCAATTTTGGTTAAATGTACTATTTTTTTAAATAGTGCCCCCGAAGTGTTGCGCAGCATCTACTTCGAGGGACTTATCAATCTATCCTGTTGGAGGGTGCGAATGCACAAAACCATCCAGCTGTCACTATAACGTTGTGACGGATATAAACTGTTCACTATTTAGAGCTAATTTTTAACTTATTTATACCATACATCAAAAACAAAATTCCAGGAATGACAGAAAACAAATAATAAAAACTTCTAATTAATTCTGGAAGCATGAAGCAACTGAGAAGAATGCTAATGGAACAAATTATACCTCCTGTAATTGCCGAACGATAAGAGACAAAGAGTCCGAAAATTATTCCCATTGGAAA
>CAMBFX010000231.1 GCA_945865695.1 Chryseobacterium gleum
TTTCCATTGTAGTCAATATACGTTTGCATCGCATAATAATTTCCAACGAGCAATGTTTTTCTTCCACAACTAAATGAACTCACAATTATTTTTGATGAATCGGGCATTTGGTAATCTACAATTTCAGGAAGTGTAGAACTAGAAGGTAATGATGTGGCTACCATATTTGAGGTTCCAAAAATGGAAGAAGACCAGATATCAATAGCACCCGTTCCTGTTGTCATAAATCTAAAATTATAACTGTTTGAATCGGGTTCTTGCAAATGAACTTGTAATAAATAAACACTACCTTGTTTCTCTGCGTAAAAATCTACATTAGCAATAACATTCCCGTTATTTATTATTTGTTCGCTTTGAACAGTTCCTAAATGATCTAAGATATTTACGAAGGATGTTCTTCCGCGATCTTGAAATCCACCAGCAGAAGTAAGATTTGCTCCAACAGAATAATAAGCATTTTGTAAATCTAAGGTATCTGCATAGGCTTCAAAAAAAACGGCTCCGTATCCAAGATAGGAAGAAGCATTATATTTAAACCAAGTAAATGTAGTATCTGCATTTATATCATGTCTCAAATGATAATTTCCAATATTTCCAGAATTTCCTGCTGCACCAATAAATAATCTTCCAGGTTTTGCTGCAATTAAACTATCAATAAAAAGTGCCGTAGGATCAGTGCCATCATGAGAACCAAAATAATCTCCTAGGCTTGCATTAATCACGCATGGCATATTTAATGAATCTGCCATTTTAAAAATATAATCGGTTGCATCAGCTATAGTGCCTAACCAATTTGCTGCATTGAAATTTGAGCGAACAATAATAATGGTTGCTTCAGGCGCAACTCCTTTATGTTTTCCGTTGGCCAAACCATTTCCTGTTGCTGTTCCTGTAACAGTAGTTCCATGTCCGTTTCCGCCATCAATACTTGGGCATGAACCATTATTTATTTCTGAACTATCCCAAACTTGACCATAACCATAAAATGCAGGTGTATGTTGTGCATCAAATGCTAATGTTTGGTCCCAAATTTTTACCACACGAGTATTTCCGTTTGCATCTCGAAAATCGGGATGTAAAAAATCCAAACCTGTATCAATTAAGGCAATTAATACACCTTTACCGGTATATGAAGTATCGAGAGGACTTTGACCTGCGTGTATTGGATTTATATTATCTCTAACTCTCATCGTGTCATTTAATGCGACAGGGCGATGTAAATTGAAATCACTTCCAGTAATAAAAGATTGAGCTAAAAGATCTTTTACATATTTAGTTTCGATGGTTACTCCATGATATCCACCCGAAAAATATTTATATTTTCCTTGATGAGTTTTTAAATAATCTTGCAAAGCAGATTTTTCGGCCTTTACAAAAAGAGAAACTTGATCGGTATACAAATTTTCGTTCAAGGCACGAACATGAAAGTTTTTATCGGCTTGTGCGAATGATAAATTAAAACTTAAAAATGCAAGGAAAAAAAACAACAACTTTTTAGATGAAGTTATTGTTTTTTTACTGAATAGTATTTGATCAATGCAGTTCATAAGGGGTGAATTTCTGTATAAATATAAGAAATTTTGAGATTCGAAAATCTGATTTTTCTTATCGCACCCCTGGAAATTGCATTTTAAGGTTATTATTTGCGTATAAGTCCATTATCGGTCATTTTTAGATAGGTATTGGTAGATAGAACATTTTCTTCTTCCTCCTCTTTTTCATGTTGTTCTGAATTGAAAATACGATTGGTCTTTTTTCCTAAGTAAACGGTTTTACCTTCTGGTACATAGACAGTGATAGTTACCTTCTGTAAACGCAGTTTGTTTTTTATGGGAGTGGTAAAGTAAGGAGCCAAGGTCAATAAAGAATCTTCAGTCGAGAATTTGTAATGTAGACTTTCGGCACGAGACAAAGCTTCTCGGTTATTACTTCCGTGAGCTTCACGTTCAATGATCATTTCAAATTTATCAGAATTACTTCTTTTTATTTTCAATTCGGGATACCCAAAAATAATTTGTTCGTTTTTTATTTGAACTGTTTCAAATAAAATATCATCACTGTATTCGAGATTTTCAGAGAAGTAAGGATCTTGTGATGTTTCAATATAAAGTGTATCGCTAATTTGATCTAATTTTATTTGTTCTCTATAGGAATTATCATGTGAAAAATCATAACCAATTTGCATAGTACATATCGCAATAAATATGATTCCTAAAGTGGTAAATGTTCCAGTAACGATTTTAAAAACCAATGGAATTTTTATTTTGAAGATGATTCGAACTGCTGTCATAATTAATCCAATTGCGATGGTTATTAAGAGCAAAATAAATCCAGTTGTTCCTAATGTTGCTTGTGTTGGAGAATTGA
Organism: Chryseobacterium gleum; assembly: GCA_945865695.1. GTDB lineage: Bacteria > Bacteroidota > Bacteroidia > Flavobacteriales_D > UBA2798 > CAMBFX01. Next base: position 2,368 of record CAMBFX010000231.1, read on the forward strand.
AGAATAGTGTTTGTAATTGCTCATAGGTTATGGAATAAACATTATCTCCAGTGAAAAGGTAAATAATTTCGGAATGCATCATCATTTTAATTAGCACAAAGAAAATGGCAATGGCTCCAATCATCATTAATGAGGCAAAAATAATAGCGAAAATTCGAGCTAATGTTCCAAAGGTTTCTCCAAAATTATCTACCAGTTGATGTACTCCTTTTTTTATCTTTTTTCCTGTATCTTTTCCAGTTCCTTCAAAATTATTTTTGATGTCCTTGAATTTATCTTTGATATTTTCAACATTTACTTTTTCTCCACGCATTCTTAAACGATCAGAGGCTGTTTTGGCTTCTGGAACAATAATCCACAATAAAATATAAATGAAAAGCCCAGTTCCAAATCCAAAAAAGAGCATCACAAAAATTAAGCGGATGATAATTGGATCCCATCCCATGTAGGCGGCCAATCCTGAACTTACTCCTCCTAATACTTGGTTGTCCGGGTCGCGATAAATTTGTCGGTTGGTTGAATAATCTTCTTCTGTTTCTTTTTCTTTTTTATTTTCTGATGAAGAAGATTCTCCGCTTCCATAAGCGTCTGGTTCTCCCATTATCAAAATAATATTTTCTACATCCGAATGATTGATGACTTCACGTTTAAATTCAGTCAGTTTCTCTCTGAATAATTCAGCGATGCGAAGTTCAATATCTTGCATTACTTCATCAATACCTTCTTCATTATTCATCTTATGACGAATCGCAGAAAGATATTTTTGTAATATTTCGAAAGCTTGTTCATCTATGTTGAACACAAATCCTCCGATGTTGACTGTTACTGTTTTGTTCATTACTGTGATTATTTATTGAGTTTTTTTATTCCGGTTAATTTTACTGAGCTGACTAATGCTTCCCATTCGAATTTTAATTCATCAAAGAATTTTAATCCTTCTTCGGTGAGTTTATAATATTTTCTTGGTGGCCCCGAAAGAGATTCTTCCCAGCGATAGGTTAGAATTCCTCCATTTTTTAATCGGGTGAGTAAAGGATATAAAGTTCCCTCTACAACAATTATTTTTGATTCTTTCAATTCAGTAATTATATCCGAAGGATAGGCTTCCTGTTTATGAAGAATGGAAAGAATACATAATTCAAGTACTCCTTTCCGCATCTGCGCTTTTGTATTTTCTAGATCCATCATTACCACTTCTTTTTGTTATTGCAAAGATATGTGTAAAAAATAGTAATATGCAATACATAGTACTAAAATAAATTATAAAATATTGTAAATCAGTATAAAAAAATTTAAAATAATTTTGAAACGACCTAAATTCGGGCCTAAAAATTTCATGTTTGCACTAATTTGTATCTTTAGAATCTTGAAATGAAAGCCAAAATTAAGCAGATCATAAAAAGGTTAATTCCTTTTGCCGTTACCAGAAATCAAAAGTATGATCGAGATACTAAAAAGATTTTGAAATTTCTTTTGAAATCAAATTCTAATACGGTTGATGTGGGTTGTCATAAAGGCGAAGTGATGATGGAAATTTTAAAATTTTCGCCCCAAGGAAAACATTTTGGTATAGAACCTATTCCTTTTTTAGCAGCTGATTTGCGTAAAAAATTACACACCAATTGTACCGTTTTTGAAGTAGCCCTAAATGA
>CAMBFX010000232.1 GCA_945865695.1 Chryseobacterium gleum
ACGGATTGTGCTATTTACGTCAGTAAATTATTTAATAGAAGATGGATGGAGCCAATGAAATTGGATGTAGTGAATGCTGATGGATATAAAACGATGAATCCTTCATTGACAATGGATGAACGTAAACTATTTTTCTCTTCAAATCGCCCGGGCGGACAAGGTGGAATGGATATATGGTATTGTCTCATTGACGATAATGGTGATTTAGGAATGCCGGTAAATGCTGGTCCTGAGATTAACACACCAGATGATGAGGTAACTCCTTTTTTACATCATCAAACAGGTACTTTATTTTATAGCTCGAATGGATTAAGAGGTTTTGGTGGTTTGGATATTTTCAAAGCTGAATATAATGAAGATGAAGATATTTGGCAGAATCCAATTAACATGAACGCTCCATTGAATTCAAGTAAGGATGATTATTATTTTATTTTGGATAGCAAGAAACAAACTACAGGTTTTTTTACTTCCGATCGTCAAGAATGTAAACAGTGTGATTCTACTATTAGTATTCAAGGTAATTGTAATCGAATTTATATGTTTACTCAAGGAACAATTGAATTCTCCTTGAGTGGATATGTTTATGATGCTACGACCAATGAAATAATTCCTAACGCAATGATTGAGATAAAGGATGTGGATGGAAATTTGGATCCAGATTTTATTTTCACTGATGATAATGGATATTATGAGAAAGAATTAGGACCAGAGTGGGAATTATTTTTGAAAGCTAAGAAAAGTAAATATTTTGCCGATATGGCTTTTGTTAGAACTAAAGGATTAACGGAATCTACCGCATTAGAACAAGATTTCTTTTTACGTCAAATTCCAGATGATGAAATTGAAATTCCAGGTATCGAGTATGACTTCGATTCGGACAAATTACGCGCAAGATCGAAAGAGATTTTAGACCAGTTATATAATTTCTTAGTGGTGAACGATAACTTAATTGTAGAAATTAATTCACATACCGATTGCCGCGGAAATGATAAATACAACGAAAGTTTGGCTCAACGAAGAGCGAAATCTTGTGTGGACTATTTAATTTCTAAGGGAATCCCTAAAGGAAGATTAAGTGCAAAAGGTTATGGTGAATATCAACCAGCATTTCATTTAGATGCGGATAAAAATCCAATTAAAGATGCATCTGGTGAGAAAATCACTTTAACCGAAAATTTTATCAATACTTTACCAACTGAAAAGGAAAGAGAAGAAGCTCATCAACGTAATAGAAGAACAGCCTTCAAGGTGATTGGTCAAGATTTTAAATTGGAAAGTAAATAAGAAACTCTACTTCAAATATGAAAGCCTCGTAGAATTACGAGGCTTTTTTTATTACATGTGATTTTGGGTCGACTGTTCTCTTTTTAATTCATTGCATTATATTTTCAAACAACAACTTTTAATTTGAAAGTAGAAAACAACTTTTATAAATGAGTTTACTTCCTATATCAGGAATCGGAAAAGGGATGAAATTTATAAAAGAAGTCAACAAAACTAGAGAACCGATTTACTTTCTTGAAATGAAAGAGGTTTTAGCTATTCTCTGAGGTGGCAAACTCCCTACTGAAAAGAGGGGTGAGGTTGGGAAGAATATGGAGAAAAAAGGAAACCATATAAATGACGGAATAGATTATTTTAAATTTTCGAAACTAAATTATTGAAATCAATTTTATTTTCTTCTTTTGAATTTTCATTGGTAAAATCAGTATTTAAAAAATTTTCTATATTTATTTCACTTTGTTTTTGTGAATGATATTTATTATTTCCTAAAACTATTTTTGCTAAATATTCTTGTTCTGTTTGTTGCGGTGTTGGAATTAAAAGAATTTTTGCATTTATGTATTGCAAGTCCATTATTCCAGAGTAACCAGAACGACAAATAATATATTTTGATTGATGCAATATTTTTTCTAATTCATTTGAAATTAAATGATCAAACACATGAATATTTTTTACAATGGCATTTTCATTCGAAGTATAAATTCCTCTTATTAGTTTTATTTTTTTATCTTCTAAAAGAAATAAATGCTCGAAGAGAAGGTCTTCTAATAAAGTTCGTTGAGGTTCGGGGCCAGACAAAACTACTGTGATGTCAAATATTTTTTCTTCATTAGAAAATTGGAATCTACTTTGAGGACCGATATAAATTGATTTACTAGTATTCGGTGAAGGATGAGATAATTCTCCTGCTAAACCAGGCGCAATTTCATAATCAGGAATCCAGCACTGTGTAAATTTTTTAATAAATTGATGATTAATTTTATTTATCCACTTATTGAGATGAGGAGTTTTTATATTTACTTGATGAGTGATAAAAACGGAAGGGATTTTTTTTGAATGTGCACCAAAACGATTATCAGAAATGATAAGATTGATTTTATTTTTTTCAATGATTTTTTTAACTACTTTTTTTTCTTGTAGAATGGTGGCCATTAAGGTTGGAAAATGCAATGCCATATGCCACGACATACTTCTTTTGATGGGATAGGTAATTTTATAGGAAGGAAGGGAGAAGTGTTTTAAATCGGGAAATTCCTGTTTTAGTAATTCTGCAGCGCCTCCGCTAGAAGCAATAAAAACTTGGTGATTGGTTTTTAGCTGTCGAATCATTGGAATACAACGAGTAGCATGGCCTAATCCCCAATCGAGAGGGCAAATTAATATATTTCTCTTGGTTAACATTCGTTTCATCAAAGTTAAGTAATTTTGGGGCGTATGGGGAAAAATAAACTAGAGCGTTTCGAAGAAAATCTCACATTTGATTGTCTAATTCAACCTTTGAGCCTTGATGTATTGAAAGGCGATCATCCAATGAAGGGAAAGTGGCGAAAAGATTTTTTTAAAAATGAAAATCCTATGGTGATTGAGTTGGGATGCGGTAAAGGTGAATATGCCATTGGGCAAGCACGTTTATTTCTGGAAAAGAATTTTTTAGGATTAGATATTAAAGGGGCAAGATTGTGGAGAGGAGCAAAAACGGTTACTGATGAGAAAATAACCAATGTTGGTTTTCTTCGAACAAGAATTGATTTAACTAATTCTTTTTTTGCTAAGGATGAGATTGATGAAATTTGGTTAACTTTTTCAGATCCTCAGAAGAAAAAGGAGCGCAAACGATTAACATCGCCCATGTTTATTAAACGTTATCGTCAATTTTTAAAACCAGGTGGTATTATTCATGTAAAAACAGATAGTGATTTATTGTATGAATATACCTTAGAACAAATTCAAGAACATAAATATGAATTATTAATTGAGAACAATGATATTTATAATGGTTTTGTAGATAAACAAAATGAATTATTGCAAAAGATATTGTCTATACGCACATTCTATGAAAGTATGTGGTTAGCACAAGACATACCTATTAAATATATTTCTTTTCGCGTATGACGGTGATAAAACTTTCAGAAAAGAATAAAGATTTTTTTCAGCAAGTTTATGCTGTGGTTAAATTGATTCCCAGAGGAAGAGTGACGAGTTATGGAGCGATTGCAAAATATTTAAGCAGTCCACAATCTTCACGAATGGTGGGTTGGGCGATGAATGCATCTCATAGTGATTCGAAAATTCCAGCGCACCGTGTGGTAAATAGAAATGGATTACTCACGGGTAAAATGCATTTTTCGGAACCCACCATGATGCAAAAATTATTGGAGAAGGAAGGAATTAAAGTGAAGAAAGAGCAGATTTTAGATTTTCATAAATTTTTTTGGGACCCGAGTTTGGAGTTGAAAATTTTTTAGAAGCCAATCAGCGAATAAGTCAATCAGCGAATAAGCCAATCAGCGAATAAGTCAATCAGCCAATAGCCAATAGCGAATAAGCCAATCAGCGAATAAGCCAATCAGCGAATAAGTCAATCAGCGAATAAGTCAATCAGCGAATAAGTCAATCAGCGAATAAGCCAATCAGCGAATAAG
>CAMBFX010000233.1 GCA_945865695.1 Chryseobacterium gleum
GCTTTTAAAATAAAATTCATTGAAAAAATAGCGCGTCATTTTTTTACAGTAAAAAATAAAAAATTAGAGAGAAATGTTTTAGGATTATATTTTCCAAATCCTGTTGGATTGGCAGCAGGTTTAGATAAGGATGCAAAGTTATTTAATGAATTATCTGCTCTTGGATTTGGCCATATTGAAATTGGAACTTTAACTCCAAAAGCACAACCGGGAAATGAAAAACCTAGATTATTTCGTTTACCAGAGGATGATGCTCTAATCAATAGAATGGGATTTAACAATGGCGGAGTGGATGAAGCCGTAATTCGATTAAAAGAAAAACATACAAATATTATCATTGGAGGAAATATTGGAAAAAACAAATTAACGCCCAATGAAGAAGCGATAAATGATTATGAATATTGCTTCGAGAAATTACATTCGGTAGTAGATTATTTTGTAGTGAATGTGAGTTCGCCCAATACTCCAGGATTACGAGAATTACAAGATAAAGGTCCGCTTTTGAAAATTTTGAATCGATTAAAAGAATTGAATAATACCAAGGAAAAACCAAAACCCATCTTATTAAAAATTGCTCCCGATTTAACCAATGAACAATTAGATGATATTGTAGAAATTGTCAACGAATCGAAAATTGATGGGGTAATTGCAACGAATACTACCATCTCTCGAGAAAATTTAAAAACCGATTTAAACCAAATTTCTGAAATGGGTGCCGGTGGATTAAGTGGCTTACCAGTGAAGAAAAGATCTACTGAAGTAATTCGATATCTTTCTCAACGTTCCAAAAACAAATGGATCATCATTGGTGTGGGAGGAATTCATTCTGCCAAAGATGCGATTGAAAAATTAAATGCTGGCGCTGCTTTGGTGCAAGTTTATACTGGTTTTGTTTATGAAGGCCCAGAATTAGTGAAGAAAATTAATGAGGAGATTTTGAGAAATAGTTGAGTTGGTTTTTATTGTTGAGATAGTTTAATTAGTTATTTAGTTTAGTTAATTATTTGTTGAATTAAATTTTTCCTTTTAGAAATTCAAAAAAGTGAAATCAAAACAATTTATAAATAAATAGGAATACCACCCTTTTGGGGTGGGTCTAAAAAATAGAGATTTTACAAATGAGAAATATAGATATGGATTTAATGGGATGGAGAAGGATGACGAGGTTAAGGGAGAGAATAATTCATATGATTTTGGGGCTAGGTTGAACAAAAAAGGTAGATTTGTAGAGAGTAATTGGAGGTCGCAAATCGCGTCCTCCATTTTAAAGAACATCAAAATTCTTAAAAAACGTTATAAATAATCAACTAATCTATTAATATATTGAATTTTTTGGTGTATTTTTGATATAATAAAAAATAATTTTATGTATACTGAATTTCATATTTCTGCAAATGAATTGGATGACGAATTCATCAAAGCAATTCGTAAAATGTTTAAAAGCAAAAGAATTTCAATAATAGTAGAAGAAGATAAAGATGAAACGAATTATTTATTGAAAAATGAATCTAATCGTAAGATGCTATTAAATTCAAAAAAGCAAGCTGAAAAAGGTCAATTTATTTCATTTGACCCGAAATCAAAGAAAAAATGAGAATTGTTCGTTTTACACCAATTGCTTTCGAACAATTTGAATACTGGAAGAAAAAAGATCCGAAAATTTATTCGAAAATTAATCACCTGATAAATGCTACACTTCAAAATCCATTTTTAGGAATTGGAAAACCTGAACCTCTTAAAGGAGAATTAGGTGGTTATTGGAGTCGCAGAATTAATTTAGAACATCGGCTTGTATATGGCGTAACCGATGAAGCTATAACCATAATTGCTTGTAGGTATCATTATAAATGATTTTTTCTACAAGAAATTATTCATTCTAAAAACGCATTACAAAAATGAACAAACAAGTTTTTATCACCGAATGTCCACGCGATGCTATGCAAGGTTTGAAAGATTTCATTCCTACAGAGAAAAAAATGGAATACATTCAAGAATTACTTGGTGCAGGTTTCGATACCCTTGATTTTGGAAGTTTCGTGAGCCCAAAAGCGATTCCGCAAATGGCCGATACGCATGAAGTTTTTAAAAAATTAGATCTTTCGAAAACGAATACGAAATTAATCGCCATCATCGCTAACACTCGAGGTGCAGAAGAGGCGTGTCAATACGATAAAATCAATTATTTAGGATTTCCCTTCTCCATTTCTGAAACTTTTCAGCAACGAAATACCAATTCTTCCATTGAAGAATCATTAAAACGGATTGAGGAAATTCAAAATCTTTGTATCAAGCATAATAAAAAAATGGTCGTTTATATTTCCATGGCCTTCGGAAATCCTTATGGCGATGTTTGGAATACAGATGTGGCCATTCATTGGTCGAAGGTTTTGCATGAGAAAATGGAAATTGAAAAAATCGCACTTTCTGATACAATTGGTGTATCCAATCCCGAAAACATACGTTATCTATTCAGTTCATTGATTCCAGCTTTTCCAAATGTTGATTTTGGAGCGCATTTACATACCACCCCCGATTCTTGGGAAGAAAAAATACATGCTGCCTACGAAAGCGGTTGCCGTCATTTTGATGGCGCAATTAAGGGATTAGGAGGCTGTCCCATGGCTAAAGACGACCTCACTGGTAATATGCCTACAGAAAAAATGTTAAATTACTTCATAAAACACCAAATTGAGACAGGCATATCACAACAAATTTTTGATCAATGCGTATGGAAAGCAGAAAAAACTTTCCCTCATTAATAAAAACAGGATGAAGTACTTATTTTTCATTTTAATCATTTTTCATTCTGCATTAGCCTTCGCTCAACCTAAAACGGATTGTGTATGCAGTGGATCTACCGCTGGTGGAGCAAAAATTTATGCAGGCTTGGGAACAGATTTTCATTTAATGGGATTTGAAAATGATAATGGGAAATCAACCTATAGTACGATGGGTGCCAATATTCATGTAGGAATGAATTTAAATAAAAATTTCTCACTTCAATTAGGAATTCAAAAATACGGCCTATCTTCTGAAATGGAAATCGAAAAATTTGTATATAGCTCACGATATTCCTATTTGGATTTATCATTCTATGGAGTATATCGTTTCATTAAAAGAGGAAGTAGATACATTCCTTACATTCAAGGAGGATATACTCTAAATTCCACTTTATTTAAAGAAACTTATGCAACTAATTTCATTAGCGAAGAAAGAGGTTTTACTCCCCATGCACACTATGCTCATTTAGGAATTGGAACTCTTTTTATCCTAGCCAATCAATTTACCATTTTTGCAGAAACTGGTTTACATCTTCAACTAAAAGACGTATTTACTGGAACATATACCAGCGATGTTTATAAAATGAAATATGGTATTTCTGTTGGAGTTAATTATCATTTCTAAAACTACAAACACTACTTTACCAAATGAAAATTACCACTTCCCTACTCACACTCTTTTTATTTTCTTTTTTTATTTTAAGTTGCGGTGACGATAAAAAGAATGAACCAACAGAAAATACAGAAAAAAATAATCCAGTAGATTTTTCTGCCGATACCATTTATATCAGTGATACTTATCCCAATTTTCCGTCTGTAAAAATTAGATCTATTCTTGACTCGTTGAATTTCTGTTCCATTATTCCAGATAAAACTATTCCAGATTCATTGCAACTTTATCCATGCACGGCCGAACTTTTTGGTGTTTTTCCAAATAATGAAAAATTAGATTACGAAAACGGATTCCTATTCGAAGCGCGCCAAGGTGTTTGGGCCAAATCTTCTCGCGTTTTTAATGTGGCTAAGGTGGATGGAATTTGGCTCGTCACAAATGATATGAAAGGGCAACTACTTTATATGATTCCTATCGAAAATTCCTATCATACTTTAGTTTTACGTTATTATGATTCGCAAATAGGAACAGT
>CAMBFX010000234.1 GCA_945865695.1 Chryseobacterium gleum
TTTTCGGACTCTTTTGCTATATTGCAAGCTATTATCTCAAAAGGTAATTTATTTGCAATAATTTATGAGCAGAATTTATCAGTTTTTTAATCTTGAAATTATCAATGAGCCGTTTAATACTGGCGAATTTGATGTTCCCCAAAAGGCAGTAATAAAATTTTTTAATAAGAATAGTCGATTACTTTATACAGAAACCTTTGGTGTTTTAGACGTAAATGAATGTTATAATGTCATTCAACAAGGTAAACCATTGAATATTTCAAATTGCTATTTACATAATTTCTCATTAACAGAATACCGAAATCATTTTAATCTTGGTAAACAAGATCAAGTAACGATCAATGATATTACAGCTGTTAATACATTTTTTGATAGCGATGTTTTAACCGATTTTTCTTTTGCGAAATTTATTGGAGCATCTGCTGACTTTGTAAATGTTCATTTTGCCAATGGAAATGTATCTTTTTATAAAAGTGCTTTTGATGATATGGATGTTGATTTTTCGAATGTGATTTTTGGAAATGGAGATGTTAATTTTCAATTTACTGAATTCGGAAATGGTATGATTAGTTTCGAAAATGCTTCTTTTGGCGATGGGAATGCATCCTTTGTAAATACTCATTTTGGAACGGGAAAAGTGAATTTTAAAAATATGCATTTCAATTCTGATGCAGTGGATTTTCACTTTGCAAAATTTGACAAAGGAGATATTTCATTTGATAAAACAGTTTTCAATTGTAAAAAAATTGATTTTAAACGAGTTGAATTTGGAGATGGTAAATTGGATTTTACTCGTGTAAATTTTGGTGATGCTGATATTAATTTCGAAGAAACTGAATACGGTAAGGGAAGAAATAATTTCAAGAAAGCTATTTTTGGATCTGGAAATGTTTCCTTTGCAATGGCCGATTTTGGTGAGGAAGAAGTAACTTTTGAGAATGCAGAATTTGGAAAAGAAGGTCATCTTTCTTTTTTCAAAACTAAATCTGGAATTTTGAATTTTAAATCTTGCGAATTAAATAATTATCTCGATTTACGAGTAGATAAATGTGATAGAATTGATCTTTCTAATACGATTATCAAAGATATTATTGATTTAAAACCCGGTTTTTCGGAAGTGAAAATTGGTCAACTCGATATTACTGGAGCAAGATGTTTAGGAAAAATATTTTTAAATTGGAAAGAGAATAATGTTCAACAAATGATTCTTTCGCAAAAAGATACTACTGATGAACAGAAAGCAGAACAATTTAGAATACTGAAAGAAGATTTTGGAAGTTCTGGTCAATATAATGATGAAGATGCTGCATATGTTGAATTCAAGCGCCATGAATTGGAATATCTCACTCGTAACAAATTAAAAGCGGGTGGAATTCATAAAATCACCGCCTGGCCGTCCTATATTTTTCAGAAAGCGATTTTCGATACCATGGGTTTATATGCTACCGATCCTATTCGTGTTTTGGTAAGTATGTTTGGTGTTTATTTTTTCTTTAGTTGTATTTACATGATTATGCCATTCATTTCAGATACAGTTATTATGACTGGTTTAACAGATCCAGAACCTCTCACGCATATTGCGAAATCATTGTATTTTTCGGCCATCACCTTTTTTACTATTGGCTATGGTGATTATTATCCCGAGGGTGTTTTAAGATGGATTGCCTGTACCGAAGGTTTCTCTGGTGTTTTTATGATGAGCTACTTTGTGGTGGCTTTTGTGAGGAAGATTTTGAGATAATTTGCTAATGTGAAAATATGTAAATACATGTTCTTGTATTTTAATTTACAAATAATCACATTTTCTCATTTACAAATTTATTATTTCTCCTTATAAATATAATTTATTTGCGTTTCTGAATTTTGTTTCTCGCTCTCGCTCTCGCTCTCGCTCTCGCTCTCGATCTGTTTCCGTTGTTCTTCAGTTTTCCAAAAATCATAATCTTTGGTTCCATCTTCTCTTACTAAAAAAGGTGGTTCAACTTCTTGAGGCCATTCTTTATAATCGGGCGCGGGACCTTCTTTTCTAAAATACCAAGCCAAAATAATTCCTGCTATAGCACCAAACAAATGACTTTCCCAGGAAATAGAAATATCATATGGCAAAACACCCCAAACCATTCCACCATAAAAGAAAGTAACGAGTAAAGTCAATCCCATTAAATGATTGTTTTTTCGAACAATTCCCGAATAGAAAAGAAATGTTACTAATCCATAAAGAATTCCACTAATACCAATATGATAGGCTTCGTTTCCAGCTACCCAAACCCAAAAGCCAGTTATTCCCCAAATGAAAAGTAAAATTCGAGAAGCGATTTCTTGATAGAAGTAATATAGTGCCCATCCTAAAAATAAAAACGGAAAACTATTATTCACGATATGCGCATAATCATCGGTAGAATGTAAAAATGGCGTAAAAATAATTCCTCTCAATCCAAAAAGTTCACGAGGATAAATACCGAATTTATACAGTTGCAAATGCTCCGTTCTATCAATCATCCAAACTATCCAAAAAATGGCAGTGATGATGAATGGAATCAATAAGGCACGGAGTATTTTATTTCGTTCGGTTTTGTTCAATGGGGATTACTAGTTCAAAGTTTAAAGTTCAAGGTTTAAAAAATGAGTGTAAAATCAAATAAGTGGATAGATTGAAAATTAGCAGATGTTCGTTCTTCATTAAACATTAAACATTAAACATTAAACAATTCCCTAAATTATTCCCCGCTCTTTCTTCAATATCTCATACGCTTCTTGCACTTTCAAAAATTTGTCTTTGGCCGATTTCTGAAATTCTTCTCCCAAATGCATTACTTTGTCAGGATGATATTTCACTGCCATTTTTTTATACGCTTTTTTAATTTCATCATCAGTAGCACTTTGTTCAATCTCTAAAATTTTATAAGCGCTATCGGTATCTTTGAAAAACATCGCTTTTAATGAAGCATAATCTTTTTCGTTGATTCCTAAATAACCAGCAATTTCTTCTAAAAGTCTTAATTCTGTTTTCTCCACTTTTCCATCTGCAAATGCAATTCCAAATAAGTAATGTAGTAATTGCAATCTCAAGGGATGTTCCATGTTATGGCGTATTTCTGTACAAACTTCCCGCACTGGAATATCTCGTTTCAAAATATCTTTCAAAACCAACATTTGTTGTTGAGCAAAAGCTTCACCAAACTGACGTGCAAAGAAATTTCTAACGTAATCAATCTCTGATTTCATCACTTTTCCATCTGCCTTGATCACCACTGCCGATAAAACCAATAAACTTCCTATAAAATCACCAGCGGTAGTATTGTGGCGATATTGGCTTTGCATTCGCTTTCTTTCCTCTGGATTGACGTTGGTTACATCAAACATACTTCCTAAAGCAAAGCCTAAAATGGCTCCAATCGGGCTGCCGCCTCCTAAAATCCATCCTAATCCGCCTCCAATCCATTTACCGTATTTTGCCATTTGATTTATTTATTAGTTGAATATTTTCAAAAATAGTATTTTTAGACACTAATTTGAAAATTTTGATTGAACCTTTCAAAATAATTCCTCCCGCTATTGTCTCTGGCAGCATTTATCTTTTTACTACAGATTCTGCTCTGGAGTATGAAGTGAGATTTGCTCGTAAGAAGGATAATCTCCTTCATGCTACCGTTGCGTTTGGTGTTTTGAATGATGAATTTGGAGGAGAAGAGTATTCGGTGACCAATAGAGGAGAAGTTTATCGAGTGATGGCTACCATCGTTTCTATTGTGAGAACTTATATGGCCGAGCATCCTAATCTGCGTCTCGTTGAGTTTACGGGCGAACCTACCGAAGATGAATCGGCTAATTCCACTACAAAACGTTTGAGTCTCTACAATCGCTATCTCAAGGATATTTTTGATTCCAACTGGAAATTTCGTCAAGTGGGTAACCGCAT
>CAMBFX010000235.1 GCA_945865695.1 Chryseobacterium gleum
TTTTCGTTGAATATGAAATTCGGAAATGGAAAATTTTACGATAAAAATTTGAAAATTCTTCCTTATTATTTGAATATTGGAGATTCGTATGTTAGTTCAACCGAATTCAAAAGAGAATTATATGCTTTAGGTTGTACCGTTAATTTTTCAGTAAACGATTATCAATTCTCCATTAGTATGGATGGATTAGAAGAAAATTTGGAACCCGCCTTGAAAAAAGTATATCAATTCATTGCTGAAATAAAAACCGATGATGCGAAAATCAAAAAAATTGTTTCAGATTTAAATGCAGAACAGAAATTAAATAATCGCTCTGTACAATGGAAAGCTCAAGTATTGAATGGTTTTGTCAATTTCGGAGAAAATTCTTTTTATCTCACCGAACTTTCTGTTTCTGAAATTTCAAAAATAAAAGCTAGTGCAGTAATTCAATCCATGAAAGAGGCAATGAGGTATCAAGTTAAATTGACATTTGCAGGAGAAAAATCGATTAACGAAACAGAAAAAACAATTTTATCAGTATTCAAGTTTGAATCGGGTTTAAAAAAACCACAAGAAAGAGTTTTCAGGAAAAGAAATTTACCAGCAGAGAATACGATTTATATTCTCAATGATAAAAAAGCCAGACAAAGTCAAGTCAATTTTTTCATTGACGGAAAACCGTTCGAATTGAGTCAACTTCCAGCCGTTTATACGTTCAATAAATATTTTGGTGGTGATATGTCGAGTTTAGTGTTTCAGGAAATTCGTGAGCTTCGTTCATTGGCTTATTCTACTTTCGGAACCTATCAAACAGCCTATCTACCCGGAAATAATAATCATTTTAATGCTTATGTAGGTTGTCAAGCAGATAAAACAAATGATGCAATTGAAGCGATGTTTGATTTGATACATAAAATGCCCGAGAAAAATGATCGAATGGATGGAATACGTTCTTCGATGGTAGAAGAAGCAAAAGCATCGCGACCAGGTTTTAGAAATATGGCCAATGTAATTGAGGCATGGAAAGAAAGAGGATTTACCAAGGATGCCAATCAAACCTTGATGCAAGAATATGAAAAAATGACTTTCGATAAGATTCTGGATTTTTATAAAAATGAAATTCAAAATAAAACCACAGTAATCACTATTGTTGGTGATAAATCTAAATTTGATTTGGAAGATTTGAAAAAATACGGAAAAATTGTTGAGTTAAAAATAGATCAAATTACCAAAAAGTGATTCAACTTCCTGAAAAGTTTTTAGCCTCCGTTCCTCTTCCAGAAGAGGAGAAAAGTAAATTAGTGGAGGCATTGAATGAAACTCCTCCTGTTTCTATTCGAATTAATCCAAAGAAATTTTCACATTCTTTATTACTCGAAAAAGTGAAATGGTGTAGCGAAGGATATTATTTACCGCAACGCCCCATTTTTACTTTTGATCCCATTTTTCATTCGGGTGCTTATTATGTTCAGGAAGCATCCAGTATGTTTATTGGCGAAATTGTAAAAGAAATTTGCAAAGAGAATTCTATTAAAATGGCTTTGGATCTTTGTGCTTCTCCTGGCGGAAAAACAACACATTTACTTTCTAATTTACCCGAAGATTCATTTTTAATCTCCAATGAAATTGTTTCTGCACGCCTTGGAGCATTAGATGAAAATATTTCGAAATGGGGAAATAATAATGTAGCCATTACATGTAATGACCCTTCTCATTTTTCTCAACTCGAAAATCTTTTTGATTTAATTTTAGTGGACGCCCCTTGTTCGGGTGAAGGAATGTTTCGTAAAGAAGAAGCCGCCTTAGCTGAGTGGAGTGAAAAAAATGTAGAACATTGCAGCATCCGTCAGAAAAAAATTATTTCTGATATTCTTCCCACTCTCCAACCAGGTGGATTTTTGATTTATTCCACATGCACCTATAACGAAAAAGAAAATGAAGAGAATATAAAATTTCTCATTGACAATTTTGACTTGGAGCCTTTCTTTTCCTCCCCTTTCCAAGGGGAGGTGTCTCGTCTTCGAGACGGAGGGGTCGAAGGATCTAAACGTTTCTTCCCTCACACTCACAAAGGCGAAGGCTTTTTCGTTTCTGTTCTCCGAAAACCGGAAAAACATTTTAGACCTTTTCATAGTTTCAAACTAAGTACAAAAACTACCAATGGAGAGTATAAAAATTATTTACTCGATTATTCCACCAAAAAATTTACATTCTTTCAAGAGAAAGATCAAATTAAATTTTTTCCAACCGAACATTTTGCATTACTCGAAACATTGAAAAATTTTCTTCGTTTTAAAAAAACGGGAACTATTTTAGGAACTCCAATGGGAAAAGATATGGTTCCCGATCACGAATTAATTTTATCGAATCATTTGGATAAAAATGCTTTTCCAAAAACGGAATTATCTTACGAAGAAGCGATACAATTTCTCTCGAAAGAAGTGCCCAATGTTACTCCAAATCACAAAGGCTGGGGATACTTTACTTATCATGATTTCCCTCTGGGATGGTATAAATCGGTACCTGGAAGAATAAATAATTATTTCCCTAAAGACTTGAAAATCCGCAAGAAGTATGAGCCTTCAATGAAATTTTCATTGCTTTCTCTCTGATATTTGTATCTATTTTTCACTCTTTACGTACTTTGGTGCTCCTTGAAGCATAGTTGTTGATGTATCAAGGCCTAGTTTAAATTATGTTTTGGAGGTATATATTTCCGGTTTGTTTCGGAATTTTTTTATTTAGTTTTCACAATCCTATTCACGCGCAAGATTCTACTTTGCGTTTGAAAAAAGTGATTCGTGGAGGCCTTTCACCAAAGTCTGTCGTACACTCTGGTAATGGATTATTTTTTGCTCAAAATATGATGTACAGTCATACTGTTCGTGTGTACAACCGCGATTACGAATTAGTAAAAACTATTTCTGATCAAGTAAAACCAAAAGATTTCGGAATCGATACTATCACAGGAACATTGAGTGGCTCGCCTGTAGAAGCGGCATTTTCTCATGATGGAAAATATGTCTGGGTAAGTAATTACAATATGAGTGGAGATAAATTCATCAATCCCGGTTGTGATGATTGTTCTTCAAATAAATTTGATGATAGTTATTTGTACAAGATAAATACCGAAACTTTTGCAATAGAAAAAATCATTACCGTTGGTTCTGTTCCAAAGTATGTAGCTGTTTCTCCCGATAATAAATATGTTTTGGTGAGCAATTGGTCGAGTGGAGATGTGAGTATTGTGGATATTGAAAAAAGCAAAGAGATTAAAAGAATCAAAGCCGGTCGTTTTCCTCGGGGAATTGTGGTGGATTCGAAATCAAAATATGCTTATGTTACTATCATGGGAAGTATTCATATTATGAAAATTGATTTGGAAAATTTTACCACCTCTCAAATAAAAAATGTAGGAAGCGGACCTCGTCATCTTTGTATTTCATCAAACGATTCGTTGTTGTATGTTTCCTTGAATAACGAGGGAAAAATTGCGAAAATAAATTTGTTCAACGAGTCGATCACTAAAACAATTTGCGGAGGTTCTCCTCGCAGTATGATTATCACTCCTGATGATAAATTTTTGTATGTAGTGAATTATTCCATCAATAAAATGAGCAAAGTGGATTTGAAAAAATTCGAAGTCACCGAACAACAAGAAACCAAAGAACATCCCATCGGAATCACTTTCGACAGTCAAAATAATGAAGTTTGGGTGGCTTGTTATTCGGGATGTTTAATGGTTTATCGAGATAT
>CAMBFX010000236.1 GCA_945865695.1 Chryseobacterium gleum
GCCCGTTTATTCCCAATTCAAATTTCAAATCTCAAAATAAAATCAAAATGGCAACAATCTACGTTGGTAACCTGAACTACAGGTCTACAGAAAATGATCTCGGTACTCTTTTTTCAGAGTTCGGAAATGTCGAATCAGTTAAAATCATCATGGACAAGATGACAGGCAGAGCAAAAGGCTTCGCTTTTATCGAAATGCTCAATGAAGAGGAAGCAAATCGCGCAATCGAAGCATTGCACGAGAAAGAATTCATGACGCGCAATATTCTTGTGAATAAAGCTCGTCCAATGGAGAAAAAATTCTAATCAGTAATCAATTAAATCAAAAAATAAAAATTTCTATGGCAACTTTGTATGTAGGTAACTTGAACTATCGCGCAACTGAAAATGATCTTGGGTCACTTTTTTCAGAATTCGGAAATGTTGAATCGGTAAAAATGGTAATGGATAAAATGACAGGTCGCGCTCGTGGTTTTGCATTTGTTGAAATGCCGAATGAAGAAGAAGCATCACGCGCAATCGAAGCTTTACACGATAAGGAGTTTATGACTCGTAACTTATTAGTGAATAAGGCTCGTCCAATGGAGAAAAAATTCTAATTAAACTAAACAAAAAAACAAAATACAATTATGGCAACTTTATATGTAGGTAACTTGAATTACCGCGCAACAGAAAACGATCTTGGAAATTTATTTTCAGAATTCGGAAACGTAGAATCAGTTAAATTGGTAATGGACAAAATGACGGGTCGTGCTCGTGGTTTTGCTTTCGTAGAAATGCCAAACGAAGATGAAGCTAACCGTGCTATCGAAAGCTTGAATAACAAAGAATTCATGACACGTAACATGATCGTGAACAAAGCGAAACCAATGGAAAAACGCTAGTATTCGATTTTAGAATATTAAAAAAACCCTGATGGAAACGTCAGGGTTTTTGTTTTAAAACAAATCCAGTTGAGTGGCGGGTTCCAGACACACTAAAAGCAAAGAATCCTTAATTGAATCCAAGGATTTATCAGGTGAATTCGTTATATTTGATATGACTTCTTTTGAAAAAGGAATTTATTTTATCATTTTGGAAGCAAATAGTAAAGGAACGATTAAGAAAGTAATAAAAACATGAAGAAAAATATTATTTATTTTCTAATTATTTTTTCTGTTTTCTCCTGTAAAAAAGATAGATTAAAAGGAGATAAGGAAATACTGGAAGGTAAATGGCGTTGGGTGAAAACGGAAGTTACGGGAACTGCTTGTAATCCGCCTGAATTACCGGGATTAATTACCCCAGCATCAAAAGGAAGGGAAGAGTTTGTTGAGTTCATAAAGAAAGGTTATTTTAAAACATTTATTAATGGAACGGAACAACAAAAGCTCAAAATGAAATTTGAACATTTTGAAGGAGATGATAATTCTTGTTCTTTTAGTATTAAATTAGATGATTTTGACGGCAAACTAACTGGTCAAATTGGAAATGATACCCTAAAGCTAACTACTTTTTTTATTCCATTTAATGGAGCCGATGATGGTACTTGCAATTCTTACTTCAGTTATTTCGTTCGAGAATAGTTTTAGTTTTTTGAATTTAAAATTCAAGTAAATTTATAAAGCAATGAAAACGATACTTTCTTTATTCCTTTTTTTCCTATTAATTTTAAGTTGTAAAAAAGATAAGCTTAAAGATGATAAAGAAATATTTATCGGTAAATGGAAATGGGTTTCTTCGGTACAAACCATTCGATACAATTGTGATGGTATGACTTATACATCTATTTTAACTCCATCCTCTGAAGGGGTCAATTATTCAATGGAATTTTTCAAAAAAGGTTGCGTAATATTTTATAAAAATGATGGTGAAATTGACAAATACAGAGTTGTTTTTGATGAAAATTTCCAATTGAACTCTGGTAGTTATTCTGAATTTGAGATCCATTTAAATAACAAATCGGAAAATTATTTCGTTGGATATATTAAGAGTGATACTTTAATTGAATTGGGTTGGTTTTTTCCGTATAAAAACGGTCAGAATTCTTGTTTGTCTTATAAAAATTACTTCGTTCGTGAATAGTTTTAGTTTTTTGAATTTTTAGCTCAAGTAAATTTATCAAACAATGAAAACTATACTTTCTTTATTCCTTTTTTCCCTATTAATTTTAAGTTGTAAAAAAGATAAGCTTAAAGATGATAAAGAAATATTTATCGGTAAATGGAAATGGGTTTATACGGATAATACCTGGAGGCCAAATTGTGATAATCCCCCAAGTGTTTCAATATTGACTCCAACTACTGAAGGGGAAAATTACTCGGTGGAATTTTTGAAAAAGGGCTGTGTGGTATTTTATAAAGATGACGAAGAGGTTGACAAATACAGAATCATTTTTGATAAACCTTTCAGATTAAGTTCTAGTGGTTATTCCGAATTTGACATGTTATTAAATAACAAAGATGAAAATTATTTTTTTGGTTATATAAAGAGTGATACTTTAATTATAGATGGGTTTTTCCCTAAGGAATCTTCGAATCAAGGATGCATCAGTAATATTAATTATTTCGTTAGAGAATAGTTTTGAAGTGTGTAGTTTTAATTCGTGCCGAGGTTTTTTTACTTTCAAAACAACCCCATTTGTTTTCCCTCCCCTGGAACTGAAAACGCATCCAAATTAAATTCAAACTCACTTTCTTTCGGGAAATATTTTGCCTTCGAAATCTTGAATAATCGATTAAGCGCCATCGCTATATTTCCTTCGCCTTTCATTCTTGTTCCGAATCTTGAATCATTTGTTTTTCCCCCATGTGCATCTTCAATTTGATGAATGATTTTTTCTTTTGCATCCGGAAAATTCTTTTCTAACCAATCTTCATAAATGGTTCGAATACTTCCGTTTAATCTAACCATCGTATATCCAACTGAACTAGCTCCGTTTTCTGAAGCGGCTTTTAATAAATTCGGAATTTCCATACTGTTCAATCCCGGAATAATAGGTGCCGTCATCACACCACAAGGAATTCCATTTTCAAAGAGTGTTTTTAAAACTTTCAATCGTTGAAAGGCGGTGGTTGTTCTGGGCTCTAATTTCTGTCGTAATTCTTCATTTAAAGTAGTTATACTCACCATTACATGCACAAGGTTATTCTTATTCAATTCGATTAATAAATCCAAATCACGAAGAATTAAACTGTTTTTGGTGATGATCGAAACCGGATGTTTGAAATCCACCAACACTTCCAACATTTTTCGAGTGATTTCCAACTTTTTTTCAATGGGTTGGTAGCAATCCGTATTTCCTGAAAACATGATTGGACTTACCTTCCAGTTTTTTCCGGAAAGTTGTTTTTTCAGAATTTCAGGTGCATTTTTTTTGACAATTATTTTTTGTTCAAAATCCAATCCAGCACTAAATCCCCAATATTCATGTGTATTTCGAGCATAACAATAAATACAACCGTGCTCACAACCTTGATAAGGATTCATAGAATAGTCTCCTGGGATATCAGGACTTTCTACTTTGTTGACGATTTTTTTAGGCGTTTCGAAATATAATTTCGTGGAATGGTGATTTTGTAATCCTTCATCTATGCCTTCAAAATGTTCCTGTACGATTTCATTTTTCAGAAATCGATTAGAGGTATTCAATTGCGAGCCACGACCTTTTATATATTCTTTTTCTTCCATTTCTGGCAGAAAATTAAGGAGAGATTTTCAATTTTAATA
>CAMBFX010000237.1 GCA_945865695.1 Chryseobacterium gleum
AAATCTTCTCGCGTTTTTAATGTGGCTAAGGTGGATGGAATTTGGCTCGTCACAAATGATATGAAAGGGCAACTACTTTATATGATTCCTATCGAAAATTCCTATCATACTTTAGTTTTACGTTATTATGATTCGCAAATAGGAACAGTTGCTATCGAACATAAATGGAAAGGTAAAATGTATCAACCTTCAAATGTTGTTATGCTGAATGATCTTCCTGTAAAAAAAGAATTTCAAGATTCATTGAATCATATTTATATTGATAATTTCATCTGGGGATATTAGCATCTATCAAAAACTTAACTTATAAATAGATTCGATGGATCGCGATAAAAAAATCACTCTCAGTTTATTTCTCACTTGGGTTGTTTTCGGTCTATTTAATTTATTCGGACAACCAGAAGCTTTCGTTCCACCAATTATTGTAGATGGATTAATAGTAGCTGGATTGGGAATTTATTTTTGCTTTCCATTTCAAAAAAACTTTTTTCATCCTGCCATTTTATGTTTTACACTATTTGTGTTTCATCTTTCAGCAATGGAATTGGGGTGGCTAAATATTTCAATGACTTCTGTTGTCATTGCAATCTCAATTAATATTTTATTCATCACGTATTTGATTTTAGGAGCATTTTCCATTCTTAAAAAAGATAGATTAATCGCAATTATTTTGTTTGTCATCATTCTTTCTCATTCCATTAGTATCTCTTTAGCCCTTTTTGATTTCTTTCCAATCGGAAAATTCATGCCAATGATAGTTTATAGCATAACAGGAATATCTGCAATGATTTCCATTTTTTTATTGAAAAACAAATTTCCAGCCTACAATAGTTTGAATCGAATTTATCTATTACTTATGCTTCATTTTATCTTCGATATCGGCAATTATTTGGCTTTGTTGCAGTTTACCTCTAATTAGAAATTATCAACGTTTATCGTCAACCTATGAACAATCAAATCCCGCTATTTTAACGATGTGCTGAATCTCAGCCCACAAACTGTTAAAAACTTTTACTAATTATTCTTTTCAAGCCTCCATTCTCCCTGTTTTTTTCTTCCCGTTTAAGTACCTTTGAACAACAAAATTTTTAAGTTAAAATGGGAAAAATAATAGCTGTAGTAAATCAAAAAGGTGGGGTTGGAAAAACAACATCAGCAATCAATCTGGGTGCTTGTTTCGGAGTTCTAGAATTCAAAACATTAATAATCGATGCCGATCCGCAAGCAAACGCAACATCAGGAATCGGTTTTGATGTGAAAAATATTAAAACAAGTATTTATGAATGTTTGATTAATGATGTTCATCCAAATGATGTTATCCTAAAATCAGAAAATCCTAATTTGGATTTAATTCCTTCTCATATTGATTTAGTAGGTGCCGAAATCGAATTAATTAATTTGCCAAATCGTGAGCAAATAATGAAACGGGCTCTTGCAAAAATTAAAGACGATTACGATTTTATTATTATCGATTGCTCTCCATCATTGGGATTAATTACCGTAAATGCATTAACCGCTGCCGATTCAGTAATCATTCCTGTACAATGCGAATATTTTGCCTTAGAAGGACTAGGAAAATTATTGAATACCATTAAAATTGTTCAAACTCGCCTTAATACAGAACTTTCAATAGAAGGAATTTTATTGACCATGTATGATACACGTCTTCGTTTAGCAAATCAAGTGGTAGAAGAAGTAAAAACACATTTCCAACAAATGGTTTTCGATACCGTTATTCACCGTAATACTACATTAGGAGAAGCTCCAAGTCATGGTGAAACTATTATCATGCATGATGCCACCAGTAAAGGAGCTATCAATTATTTAAATTTAGCACGTGAGATTCTTCAGAAAAATGAACTTACACGCATTAGTGAATCCGACAAAATTATAGAAGCATAAATTTATGAGTACGAAGAAAAAATCTGCCCTCGGGAGAGGCTTAAGTGCATTGCTGGCTAATAGCGAAACTGATATTACTGCAAAATACGAGAACAAACAATTTACAGAAGCCGTTGGTTCCATTGCAATGGTAGCTGTAGATAGAATTGAAGCAAATCCTTTTCAACCTCGTCAACATTTCGATAAAGAAGCTTTACTCGAATTATCGAATAGCATTCGTGAACACGGAATTATTCAACCTATCACCGTTAGAAAAGTAGGTTACGGAAAATATCAATTAATTTCTGGGGAGCGAAGATTTAAAGCATCTCAAATTGCTGGACTAACCGAAGTACCAGTTTATATTCGAATTGCCAATGACCAAGCGATGCTAGAAATGGCATTGATTGAAAATATTCAAAGAGAAAATTTAGATTCCATTGAAGTAGCAATTGGTTATAGAAGATTAATTGAAGAATGTGCGCTAACGCAAGAACAACTTTCTGATCGCATTGGTAAAGATCGTTCAACGGTTACCAATTATTTGCGTTTATTAAAGCTTCCTGCCGAAATCCAATTAGGAATTCGTGAAAAGAAAATAAGTATGGGTCATGCTCGCGCTTTATTAGGTGTAGATGATGAGTCGCGCCAAATTGAAGTTTATGACGCAATCGTTGCAGGTGATCTTTCTGTTCGTGCAGCAGAACAATTAGTTCGCGATGTGGCCAGAGGAGGAAATAAAATTTCTATTAAGAAATCAAATACCAAACCTGGTGAATTATCGTTTGAACAAGTGAAGGCGAAAGACGAATTAACTTCTCACCTGAATACAAAAGTGGATATTCAAAAAAATGAAAAAGGAATCGGACGTATCGTTATCGAGTTTAAATCTGAAAACGATCTTAACCGAATCATTCACCTTCTTGAAGTATAAAACAAGAATGAGACTGTTATTATTCAGTTTTGTCTTTTTGATTTCATTTCCCCTATTTTCACAAGAGGAAAAGTCTACTTTCGATACTACACATTCACCCAAAAGAGCATTGTTTCTTTCTGCCGTATTGCCTGGAGCCGGACAAGTCTATAATAAAAAATGGTGGAAAGTACCCATTATTTATGCTGGATTAGGAACCTCTGTTTACTTTCTCATTCGTAATAATCGTGAGTATAATTTGCATCGAGACGAATATTTATTTAGAAATGATAATGGAGGATTAACACAAAACGCTGACCTTGAAATTTATTCGGATGGAGACCTTCGAACAATTATTGATCAATATCAAAAATGGCGTGATTTATCAGTGATTGCTATTGCTGGAGTTTATGCTTTGCAATTGGTAGACGCAGTAGTCGATGGATACCTTTTCCGATTAGATACTTCCAATGATTTGTCCTTTCGATTTCGACCTTCTATTATTCAAACGCCATATAGTTTCCATCCTGCTTTGAGAGTACGGATTAAATTTTAACTTTGTCGGAAACTTCATCAATGAAATTGGCTTTAATCGGATATGGTAAAATGGGCAAAGAAATCGAATCGATTGCTTTGGAACGTGGACATTCGATTATTTTCAAAGTAAATTCAGGAAATAAAAATTTTCCTGTGAGTGATTTAAGAGATTGTGATGCCGCTATTGAATTTACCAATCCTGATTCAGTTATCAAAAATATTGAAAAGTGTTTTTTAGGTAATGTTCCTGTAGTGATTGGAACGACTGGTTGGTATCAACATTTTTCCGAAATAAAATCACTTTGTGAAAAAGGAAATCATTCGATGTTATATGCAACCAATTTTAGTATTGGTGTAAATATATTTTTCGAGAT
>CAMBFX010000238.1 GCA_945865695.1 Chryseobacterium gleum
GTAGCAACGAACCTTATTTAGAATCATTTTAAATTAGTATTACCTCTGACAATTTTATGACAATTTGAAATAATCATTCATTTTCTCTAATAAATTTGTGACTGATAAAAACGGTTTTTAAGTCGACTTTTTGAAACAAAATAAAGATATGAGTCAATCATTTCGCGGTGTAAAGAGCTTGTTCTCAATAGGTTCTTTCCTCTTTCTTCTTCAGATGGTTTTTGCGGTAAATACATTTGCCCAAACCGGTGAAGACCTTTTTAAAGCCAATTGTGCTTCTTGCCACAAACCAGACGCTGACTATACTGGTCCTGCACTTAAAGGTGCTGCGTCACGTTGGCAAAAAGCTTATGGTGACACACTAAAAATTTATGAGTGGATTAAAAATCCTAAATCTGTAGTAGATCAAGGTGGTTACGGTGCTGAATTAGCTACCAAATGGAAAGCAGCTGGTATCATGACTAATCAACCATTAACAGACGCTCAGATTTTTCTGGTATTAAATTATGTTGAATCTTATACAACACCCGCACCTCCTCCTGCCGCCGCTGGAGCTGAAGGAGAAGTGAAAGAAGAAGGTGGATCATGGCTTTGGTGGGTTATCGTTGGAACAATATTCATTATTATAGCTACTGCAGTTGGAACGGTTCGTAAACAATTAGTAAACGCAAATCGCGAAAAAGAAGGACTAGCTCCACTCGAAGAAAAAACATATTTACAAACATGGGGCGCTTGGGCATGGAGAAATAAAGTGTTAGCTGGTTTTATCGCATTCTTCTTTTTAATGGGTGGTTTAGTTGACGGAACTTATATCTTAATGGATGTAGGTGTTTATGAAAACTACAAACCAGAACAACCAATTAAATTTTCTCATAAAATTCACGCTGGCGACAATAAAATCAATTGCGTTTATTGCCATAATTCAGCAGAGAAAAGTAAACATGCAGGAATTCCTTCCACGAACGTTTGTATGAATTGTCATAAAGCAATTCAAAAAGGTACACAAACTGATACTCTTGAGATTTCTAAAATTTATGCTGCAATTGGATTTAATACAAAAGCAAATGCATACACAGGTAAAATAGGTGAGCCTTTGAAATGGTTAAAAGTACATAACCTACCAGACCACGTATATTTTAATCACTCACAACACGTTGTTGTTGGTGGTTTAGAGTGTCGTCAATGCCACGGAAATATGGAAAAAGAAGATGTAGCTCGAATTATGCCGCATGATTCATTGGCAAAAATCAACAAGCAAATTTATGGTGCTGAATTCACAATGAACCGTCCAACCTTAACAATGGGTTGGTGTATCGAATGTCATGAACAAGCTGTATCAAAAGGATACAATGATGACAAAAATGGATACTATGTTGAATTGAAAAAGAGACTTCGTAAAAACAAAAAGTTGTTTAAACAACATTTGGAAGACGATAAAGTAACCGTTGAAGAGCTTGGCGGTTGGGAATGTGCAAAATGTCATTATTAATTATTTAGGGTGAATCTATGAGTAACAATAAAACATATTGGAAGGGGCTCGAAGAACTTCATAATACCCCTGAGTTTGTAAAAAATCGCGACAATGAGTTTCCGGCTGAAACACCGGTAGACGCATTCCTCGCTGATGATAAACTTCGTGAATCATCTACAAGCCGCAGGGATTTCTTAAAGTTTTTAGGCTTCAGTATTACTGCTGCAACAATCGCTTCTTGCGAAACGCCAGTAATTAAATCAATTCCGTATACCAACAAACCAGAGGAAATTACTCCAGGTGTTGCTAATTGGTATGCCTCTACTTATTATGATGGACAGAACTACGGAAGTATTTTAGTAAAAACTCGCGAAGGGCGTCCAATCTTTATTAAAGGTAACAAGCAGTTCGGGATGAATATGGGTGCTACAAACGCAGTCATGACCGCTTCTGTTCTTGGTTTATATGATGAAGCTCGTGTTAGTGGACCAAGAAAACGCGGTTCTAATAAGGATTTGAAATGGTCAGATGTAGATAAGAATATTCGTGAGGATCTTGCAAAAATCACTTCAGATAAAGGTGAAATTGTCATTCTTACCAATACATTAATTAGTCCGAGTACAAAATCTATTCTTGCTGATTTCATCAAAGTAATGGAAGGTCAAACTGTAGCTCCTTATAATTTTGATGTAGCAAGTGGTATAACACCTATGGGTATTGCGGAAGAAACCGAAGATGTACTAGTGGCAAATGCTGGAGCTCCATTGGTGGTTCCAGTAGACGGAAATGCAATCATGGAAGAAGTTCCTGCAAAATCAAATGTTCGTTGGATTCAATACGATAGCATTTCCTATAAAGGTATTCGTTTAGCAAATAAAAAATCTTTCGGAAAAGAAGTAATTCCTTCTTATGATTTCACAAAAGCTAAAACTGTAGTAAGTATTGCTGCCGATTTTATGAATGGCTGGTTACTTTCTAATGTATATAGTGCTCAATTCGCATTAAATCGCAAACCTGAAAATGAGTGGATGTCTAAGCATTTTCAATTTGAATCGATAATGTCAGTGGCAGGTTCAAATGCTGATGTACGTGTGCCTATCAAACCATCTCAAGAAGGTGAAGTGGCCGCTGCAATTTATCAGCATGTAACCGGAAACAAAGCAGGAAACGTTTCTTCAGAAATTTTAAAATTGACGGAAGCAGCAGCAAAAGAATTGAAAGCAAATGCTGGATCTTCATTGTTGATTGCAGGTTCAAATGATATAAATGTTCAGATTATTGTTAATGCAATTAATGCTGAATTAAAAAATTATTCCTCTACTATCAATCTTTCTAACCCTGTGAAATTGTTCCAAGGTGATGAAGAAGCTGCAGTTAAATTAGCGGGTGAATTGAAGAATGCAAAAGCAATAATTATTGCTGGAACAAATCCTGTTTACTCTTTACCAAACGGAAAAGAATTCGCAGCAGCATTAAAGAGTGATGGATTATTATCTATTTCATTCGCTTTGTATGCTGATGAAACAGCTTCTCAATGCTCTTATATTTGTCCAGATCATCATGCTCTTGAAAGTTGGAATGATTTCCAACCAACAGAAAGTCATTATTCAATTGCACAACCTACTATTCGTCCATTGTACGATACAGCTGCTATGCAAGAAAGTTTATTGGTATGGGCTGGTCTTGCTCCTAGATTAGGAAAAGATAGTGATACGGTTTACAAGGTGATTCGTAAGAATTGGACTGAAGGAAACCTTTCAGAGAACTTACTGATGTTAGCAGCTCAGGGTGGATTAAGTACTAGTTTTGGTCATCTTGATGCAAGCGGTGACTCCTATTTCACGGAATTATTTTTTGGATTAGTCCACAATGGATCAATTCAATTAAATAATATCCCATCAATAGATGATGAATCTGTTTCGGCTAGTACCTCTTTCATTGGCGACGCCAATAGCGCAGCTTCCAACGCGACCAAACAAAAAGGTTCAGGTGTTGAGGTTGTCTTCTATCAAAAAGTGGCAATGAGTGATGGCGCAAGTGCAAACAATCCATGGCTTCAAGAGTTACCAGATCCTATTACAAAAGTGACTTGGGATAATTATGTTACAATGGCTCCTGTCGATATGGAAGGAACATATAACACTTACATCGGCCAAGAAAATCCGGCAAGTGTAGTAAATGTAAAAGTAAATGGAGTTGAATATAAATTACCAGTTTTCCCACAACC
>CAMBFX010000239.1 GCA_945865695.1 Chryseobacterium gleum
CCACCCATCTTCCTGGAGTGCGTGCGTGAATCGTATTATCATACATCGCATCAGTGCTCACCGTTGGTAAATAAAATTTACCGGCATAGGTTGCATTTAATTTGATGCGGAATGTTTTAGTTTCACTCGCAGCCAGATTAAAATACGTATACACTCTATCATCACGGAAATCTTGGTAGGTAGAATAAGATGTTTCTACTGCTCCAATGAAATCATCCATTCTGGTATTGTGAATCTCCCAACCACTTGGAAAAATTTGATTTAATGCCATCTCTGATAAATGTCCACGAGTACCTGGATTTTTAATGGTTACTACTGCAACGAAATCGGTTCCTTGTTCGATCTTTGTTTCATCTATCGAACCACCATCTGGTGTTTCATAATCTACCGAGATAGAAACATTATCTGAAACGGATGATTCATCTCCAGCAACAGGAATTCCTTCGGCAACGAATTTCACAAATAAAGTAGATTTACCTGTATTCTTAATCGTCATCTTATCTCCGTTTTTTGCTTTCTTCAATTCACTGGTAAAAACAGCTGCTTGCGTGGATTTTGGCTCTGATAAACTTCCTGCAGAATAAGAAAATTTCATGGTTTTATCTGTTTCAGAAGTTCCAACGAATTTAGAAATAGCCATCAAACAATAGGCCGTTGTTTGCGTACTCATCCATTCATTCGAATTCATTTCCTTAGCAATTTCTTTCATCATCGGCAATCCTTTCGATTTATTTTTTGTTAATGCCAACACTTCTAAAATCATTGCTTTATCACGCAGATCGTTCCCAAATGTATAAGATAACTCCGTGTATTTTTCCACTTTCGTGCTTGCACCCGCCATTAATTTCTTTGCAGATTCTGTTTGTCCCGCTACTTGATAAGCTGCAGCTAATCTCCAACGAGCAATGTTAGATAAGGTTTTGCTTTCTCTCAAACGATTCATTGCTCCTAACTCTGGTGATTTTGCCAACGCAAGGGTATACAAACGATACGCTTGTGTATGATCATCGTAATCGGAATAATACTCACTGTTTTCGTTTTTCTCTTTCCAGTTTTTTGCTGCTTCCTTCTGATATTTCAACCAATTTGATTTTAATGCTGACGGAATTCTATATCCTTTTGCTTCTGCTTCCAATAAGAAATGTCCAGCATAACTCGTTCCCCATTCAGAAACTTCTGTTGCGCCTGGCCAATAACCTAATCCTCCCGAAGAAGTTTGAAACATCGCTAAACGTTTTATCGCTCCATTTATATTTTTGGTGATTTCTCCTTTGAAATTAGAATTCAAATCCAAAATTTCTGATAAAAATAATTGTGGAAATGCACCCGATGTTGTTTGCTCTACACATCCATGCGGATATTGAATTAAATATTTTAATCGTTGATCTAGATTAATAGAAGGAATAGAAGAAACTTCTAAAATCGCTTTGTTCGTACCCACCATTCCTCTAAAAGCGATTTCTGAATTCCAACTTTCTCCTGGCTCTATCATTGCTTCCGTAATATCAACCACTTTTGGATTGGGAGCGCGAATATCAATTTCAATTTCATCTTTTGCTTTTTCTTTTCCGCTCGTCACAATCACTTTTACTTTTCCTACTCCTAATTTTTCGGCTACTTGCAATTCGAAATCCACTACCTCATCACCGATTTTATCAAAGTGAATTTTTTTCGAAGTACCGCCAACCGCTTTCAAAAATTCATTCGGAACAATTTCTACTGTAACATCCTTTACATGTTTTTCCATTGCAAAAACATTCACCGGAAATTGAACTATTTCACCCGGGCCTAAAACTCTTGGCAAGGTTGCTAAAACCATTAAGGGATTTTTTACCATCACTGTTTTATCAGCGCAACCAAATGCTTCGTTTTCTCCAGTAACAACCATCACGCGAACAGATCCCACATAATTTGGAATTTTAATTTTATGTGTTTTACTCGACAATGCACCAATATGAAAGGGCCCTGCAAAATAAACCATCGGTTTAAAACGATTTGCTTTCGCTCCTTTTCCGCCTTCTCCTTCACCATCTCCACCTATGGCTAAAAGTTTATCCATTTTATCTGCATACGCTCCCATCACTTGATCATACATATCCCAAGTTTTTACCCCTAATGCTTCTCTTGCATAAAAAACAGGCCAAGGATTTGGCGTTTCAAATTTTGTTAAATCCAATAATCCATCATCCACAATAGCTAATGTATACGTCATCGGCTTTCCTAATTTTTCAGAAACAGAAACAGATACGGTTGACTCTGGACGAAAAACATCAGCACAATTAATTTCAGGATACAAATGTGTGGCTGCATCTTCTACTGTGAATGGCAAAACGCCATACAATCTAATTGGACGATCATTCTCCGTTGCAGCATGCGGTTGTATCAATGAAATATTGACGAATGCATTTGGAGCCATATCTGCCGTTGCTTTGAATTCGTATTTCGTTTCACCTTTCATTGTATTCACCCAATGAGTTTCGATTACTTTCGAACCTGATTCGATGCTCACCAACGCTCTTCCTCCCTCTGATGAAGGGAAAGTAACTTTTACATTTTCTCCCTTTTCATATTTCTCTTTATCCAATGATAAATTCAACATCGTTGCATTTTCATTGTCTTTACGATTGCTTCTTGCCCAATATGGCCAATCAATATAAACAATACTTCCTGTTACGTGATTACTCTCTGGATCTTTCACGTAAACCAAATATCTTCCCCATGATGGTTGATTCACTCTCAGCGTGAATTTACCTTTTCCAGAAGTGGTATTTATTTTTGTATCCAAAATAATTTCGGCAGAATTGGAAGTGATATAACTGGATAAATCATAATCATAATTATCCCACCACCAACGCCAGTTGAGCTTATAAACTTTTACTTCAATGTTTCTTCGTGAAACACCTTTTCCATTGGCATCAACAGTGGCTACGTTTACAATATGGTCTTCATCGGTTACCAATGTTCCTCCATACATATCACCTTTTGGAATTTTCACACCCACATAATGCGTGAAGGGAGAATAATCAATTGAAGAACGATCGATACTAAACCCTCCTCCTTTTTCAAAAACTTTGGTAGTGAAATGTGCACGCAACATTCCGGGTGCTGATTCTCCAACCGAAAGTGCTGCATCGAAACTTGCATTTCCTTCTTCATCTAATTGTCCATCAAAAATAGTTTGCTCATCCGAAGAGAAACTACGAATAGGATCATCAAAAATATAGTCTTTGAAATTTTTGAATTTGGTTGGAATTTGATTTACGGTTACATCAACTACTGCATGGAGATTTCCAGCTGTAGCTCCGTGTAACCATTTTGCATTTAACTTCACTTCGTTTTTTGCATCGAGAGCAGATAATTTTTCTTTTCCAAAATCTAAATACATTTTTAAACGATTAGGCTTGATGGTTTCTATTCGCAAATATTTGGTGTATTCCCGATTACCGATAGAAACTCTTGCTGTCCAATAACCTGTTGGATCTTCTTTTTGTGTGGCTGTTCTAAAATCATAGTGATCATTTAAATTTTTAGACGTAGAAACTTTATGTGTAACCACTCCCGATGGATTAATTAATTCGAATCGCACAGGATGATTTTCAGGTAATAAATTATTTTCATCTTCTAACATAAACGAAACAAAAATAGAATCACCCGGACGCCAAA
>CAMBFX010000240.1 GCA_945865695.1 Chryseobacterium gleum
ATAATTATAGCAAAACAGAAACAAATTATAAATTTCGTGATTTGCTAATTGACATGATTATTTACTACTCGAGTGAAGATTTAAAAATAACTTCTCAATTGGATGGAAGAATCACTTTCAAATAGCAGACGAAAGTTTTTAAAAATCTCTGCTCTTAGCGGTGCAGGATTGTTGTTGGTGCCACATTCAGCTTGGGCAGGAATATTTCGTGAAGATGAAATTTGGCTAACCATTCTCCATACAAACGATATGCATAGTCATATAGATCCTTTCGACGCGAATGATCCAAAATATCCTGGTCAAGGGGGAATGGCAGGAAGATCCGCACTCATAAAAAAAATCCGAGAGGAAAACCCCAATACACTTTTACTCGATGCAGGTGATATTTTTCAAGGAACGCCTTATTTCAATTTTTATGGAGGAGAATTGGAATTTAAATTGATGTCGGAAATGAAATACGATGCCGCTACAATGGGAAATCATGATTTTGACAATGGCCTTTACGGCTTCCATAAAATGCTTCCACATGCCAAGTTCCCTTTCATTTGCAGTAACTATGATTTTAAAGATACTGAATTACACGAGAAAACCATTCCCCATAAAATCATCAAAAAGGATGGATTGAAAATAGGAATCTTTGGAGTTGGTGTAGAACTAGAAGGATTAGTGTCTAAAATTAACTATGGTGAAACAATTTACTTAGATCCGGTGAAAGTAGCCAACGAAAAGGCCTTGTTTCTTAAAAAAGAAAAAAACTGTGATTTAGTGATTTGTCTTTCTCATTTAGGATTTTCATATGAATCGAATAAAATTTCAGATACAAAATTAGCTGCGGCTACCAAAAACATTGACGTCATAATTGGAGGACACACCCATACATTTTTAGATGCTCCCGTCATTTTTACCAATGAAGAAAACAAAGATGTCATCGTCAATCAAGTGGGATGGGCAGGTTTAAGACTAGGTAGAATTGACCTTAAATTTCAGAGAGAAAATAAACGAAACGAATCAAAAAATTTTTCGTATATTTATAAAGCGAACGAAAATGTAGGCTAGTTTTAGAATTGATAAGAAAACTTTTTTTAAAATCAAGGGTACTTAGATTTTTTTTTTAACTTTTTTATGTAAATATTTGTTTTCGGAAGCAGGGGGTAGGAGTCAATTTCATTGGTAAAACGACATTTTTCAGGGTTTTCGACAAAAGATTTAGAACAAACACACACCTAATAATAATTATTGATGAAAGGAAATAAAGATCACGAATCAGTATGGCAGAATTGCCTGGATGTTATCCGCGACAACGTGAGCTTACAAACCTTCAAGACCTGGTTTGAACCAATTAAAGCTTTAAAGCTTGAAAATAACGTTTTAACCATACAGGTCCCGTCACAATTCTTTTACGAATGGCTTGAAGAACATTACATTACGCTCTTACGCAAGACTATCCGAAAAGAATTGGGAATGGAAGGCAAGCTCGAATACAGTATTGTAATGGAGAATAACTATAGTAATTCTAATCCTTATACTGTTAAAATACCAACTAGTAACGCAAAAGCCCTTAAGAATCCACCTATCTCCATGCCGATGGATATCAACTCTAATCCAATCAAAAATCCGTTTATTATACCGGGTTTAAGAAAGGTGAATGTAGATTCGAACCTAAACCCCAATTATTCATTCGAGAATTTTATCGAAGGTGATTGTAATCGTTTAGCTCGCTCTGCAGGATTTGCTGTTGCCAATAAACCTGGCGGTACTGCATTTAATCCGCTTCTTATTTATGGAGGAGTTGGTTTAGGAAAAACACATTTGTCACACGCAATAGGAATTTCGATTAAAAATCAATTCCCAAACAAAACTGTATTGTATGTTTCTTCAGAGAAATTTACACATCAGTTTATCGATGCAGTGAAAAATAATTCTACCAATGATTTTATCCATTTTTATCAAATGATGGATGTATTAATTATTGATGATGTTCAGTTTCTTGCAGGAAAAGAAAGAACTCAAGATGTATTCTTCCATATTTTCAATCACCTTCACCAATCTGGAAAACAAATCGTGATTACTTCCGATAAACCACCAGTGGAAATGCAAGGTATCGAACAACGATTACTCTCTCGTTTCAAATGGGGATTATCAGCAGATTTACAAGTTCCAAGTTTGGAAACTCGTATTGCCATTCTTGAAAAGAAAATGTATGCCGATGGTATTGAATTACCTAGAGAAGTAGTGGAATATTTAGCTTACAGTATCACCACAAATATTCGTGAATTAGAAGGGGCATTAATTTCATTAATTGCACAATCTTCATTGAACAAACGTCCAGTAACTTTGGATCTTGCAAAACAGATGATTGATAAATTTGTGAAGAATACTGCTCGTGAAGTTTCTATCGACTATATCCAAAAAGTAGTTTGTGATTATTTTGATTTACCAATAGAATTATTGAAATCGAAAACTCGTAAACGCGAAGTAGTTCAAGCTCGACAAATTGCTATGTTCTTTGCGAAAAAAATGACAAAATCATCTTTGGCAAATATCGGAATGCATTGTGGAGGAAAAGATCATGCAACTGTTCTTCATGCTTGTCGCACAGTCAACAACTTAGTAGAAACCGATAAACAATTTAGAGGTTACATTGAGGAATTAGATAAAAAACTAAGTATTCAATAAAAAAATATTAATTGAAACCCAGACCTCATCGTCTGGGTTTTTTTTTGAAAAAATTTTTTGTCATGAAAATATTGATGGTTTGTCTAGGAAATATTTGTCGCTCTCCAATGGCCGAAGGAATTTTGAGAAAAAAATCTCTCGAAACTGAAAAAAATTGGACGATCGATTCGGCTGGAACTTCTAATTATCATATTGGTGAAGCTCCCGATTCTCGAGCTACACAAAAATCTGCAAAATATGATGTGGATATTTCCAATTTACGCGGCCGACAATTTTCAAAATCAGATTTCGATAAATTTGATTTAATTTTAGCAATGGACGAAAGCAACTATTCGGATATTCTTAGAATGGCACGAAACGAATTTGATCAAGAAAAAGTAAAAATGATTTTAAATTATACACATCCAGGAAAAAACTTGGCCGTTCCAGATCCTTATTATGGCGGAGATGCCAGTTTTGAAGAAGTATATAAATTACTGAACGATGCATGCGATAAAATAATTGAAGATTTTGGCTAACGGAAAATTATATCTTCTCCCCTGCCCCATTGGCGAAGTTGATCCGATCAACTGTTTGCCCGCTCATAATTTCGAAATAATTCATTCAATAAAATATTATTTGGCGGAGAATGAAAAACATTGTCGAGCCTTTTTAAAACAATGTAAAATTCCTGTTCCTCTCAGCGAAATTTCTGTTTTACCATTGAACAATCATACCGATCCATCCGAATATTCAGAAATGATGAAACCACTTTTAGAAGGAAATGATGTGGGAATTATTTCAGAAGCAGGTTGCCCAGGAATTGCAGATCCAGGAGCAGAAATTGTGAGAATTGCCCATCATAAAAAAATTCAAGTAATTCCATTGGTTGGACCTTCTTCAATATTACTTTCTGTTATGGCATCTGGTTTCAACGGACAAGCGTTTACCTTCAACGGTTATTTACCAAAAGAACAAAAAGATCGAATAAAAAAATTGAAAGAAAT
>CAMBFX010000241.1 GCA_945865695.1 Chryseobacterium gleum
GAGGAATTATTAAAAATGTAAACAATGAATATTGTAGAATAAGTGGACATACTAAAGGTGAGTTAATTGGAATTAATATTAGCATACTTATTGGTAACTCTCATGGTAAAGATTTTCTTAAAAATTTGTGGCAAATAATAAAAAATGGAAATATATGGAAAGGTATTATTCAAAATAAATCTAAAAATGGCGAATTTTACTTGGTGGATTCGACCATTATTCCGTTTAAAAAAAATAATAAAGTTTATGAATACATTTCCATTGGATTTGACATTACAGATAAGATTAATTCTGAAAAAATAATCTCCGAACAACGTAATTTTTATGAAAGTATTCTCAATAACATCCCTATTGATCTTGCTGTTTTTAATAAAAATCATGAATATTTATTCGTAAGTCCTCAAGCTGTAAAATCGGAAGAGAGAAGAAATTTTTTAATTAATAAAACAGACCTCGATTATTGTTTAAAATATAATATAGACAACTCTATTGCTAATTTAAGACACGGTTTCTTTACAAAAGCGTTAAACAATTTAACCTCATCAGAATTTACGGATGAGCTCACCTCTTCAAATGGATCTAAATCTTATACACTAAGGCGGTTTTCACCTATATTAGATAAAAATGGTGATTTTTGGATGATGGTAGGCTATGGCATAGATGTTACAGAAAGAATACTCGCATCGAAAGTCATAGAAGATTCATTGCAGGAAAAAGAATCTTTGCTTGGTGAAATACATCATAGAGTAAAAAACAACCTGGCACTCATCATAGGGTTAATTGAAATGCAGTCGCAAAAAGCTGAAGATTCAATATTAAAAAATGAATTACAAATTATTTTAAGAAGAATAAATGCAATAGGTTTAATTCATGAAAAATTATACAAATCAAACAACTTTTCAAAAATAAATATATCTGATTATTTAAATGATTTTGCAAAAATATCCTTTAAATACTTTGATAACGGCTCAAATGCCAAATTTAAACTGGTATGCGATTATATCAACTTAAATACAAAGCAATCGATACCTCTAGCACTACTTTTTAATGAATTGCTCAGTAATTACTTTAAATACGCTGTTAATGCGGTGAAAAATCCTTTTATGCAATTAATTATTACGGAAACGGATAATGTAATTAGAATTAGCGTTTCAGATAATGGTCCTGGTTTACCTGCAGATTTTGACATTTCCAAAACAAAATCACTAGGATGGAAATTAATATCATTATTTCTAAAGCAATTAAAAGCCAAGTATGAACTTAAAAACGATAATGGTTTCGTTCTTAACTTTGAATTTGTAATCTCATCTTAGCATAATAGACTAGATTCATTGAAGTATTTTATTGTAATACTTCCTTTAATTAGGAAAATCTGCAATAAACTATTTTCGTTGATTGTTACTTTTTTTTGCATCAAAGAAGTTATACCAATTGTATTTAAATTTTAGTCCTAAATAAAATTTAAAATTACAATGGTTAATACAGATTGACATTTAGTTTTTGAATGAATAAGGCAATTCTCCCCTTATCATAGGGGAGATGTTGAGTCTTCGAGACAGAGGGGTTATACGCTATAATCTATTTTCTTTTGTCTTTAATAAAATTACAATGGTTAATACAGATTGACATTTAGTTTTTGAATGAATAAGGCAATTCTCCCCTTATCATAGGGGAGATGTCGAGTCTTCGAGACAGAGGGGTTATACGCTATAATCTATTTTCTTTTGTCTTTATTAAAATTACAATGGTTAATACAGATTGACATTTAGCTATGACTTAAATAATAAAACAGGATTGAACTATTTTAAATGCCACATCGGTATTATTTCAAAAAGTTGGGTAAGGATGAAGAAACTAAAATATAAAAGGCTTGAAGAAAATTTTTAATTAGTCGGGCTAATTTTATTTTTTTTTGGATTTTTCTACCACTAAAAGTCGATCGCGAATTTCTTGCATATCTCTGCGTAAAAACAAAACTTCTTGACGAAGAAAATTGAGCTCATGGTCAACTTTTACATAGGTAGAATCAGGTTCGGATGCAATTGTATAATAATTCGACTTAGATGAACCATCAATAATTTTCCCAAAAAAGTCGTGCTGCAAAACGCGTGAAATGGTTTGAAGTAATTCTGTATCCACACTTTTTCGCTTAAATATACTATAGGCATTTTCGCGAGAAGAGTTGATTCGGCGAGCAAATTCGCTAACCGTCATGCCTTTCTTTTTCAGAATTTTATGAATTTCAGAGCCTATATGATAAGTCATTTACAAATATGTTAACAAAACTCCATAAGAGTCCTTTTAAATATGGTGTTTTGAATTCACATAAATGTTATTATATTTATACATATATGTTAGGTTTAGTATACAGTGTAGACAAATAGTAACATTTCGCGGTATCCGAAAAGCGTTAAGAGTAGGTATTTTAAAACCCTTTTAGTATGAAAAAGCACATTATCAAATTATTTCTTGCAACAACACTATTTATTTTTTTCTCGGTTAACTTTTCGTTTGCAACAAATCCGTCGGAAACCGGTAATGAAGGGTCTAATCAATCATTAATTGCAAAGAAAAGAGGAGGCAGCGGAAATGGTAACCGAACCTTTGGAATAGGACTTAATTATATGTTTCCCTCACCTGGTTTAAGCATAAAATTCGGGTTAACAGAAAATATAAAAATTCAAGCAACCGCTATGTATCGAACATACGGAATAGGTGGTTACTCTTACTCATGGTCTATGCTTGGAGCAGAGTTGCATTATTGCTTTAATGAGTCAGATCTAGGACGTGGTTCTTTATTACCCTTCGTGTATGCAGGTGGTGGTAGAGGAGGATTGAGATATGATGAAGCATTTGGATTTGCTGATAATACCTTTTCTTGGTGGTCTTATAATGTGGGTGGCGGTCTCGAATGGTTTCCTGAAATATTAAATAACAACCTTGGCTTTACCTCGAAAATTGGGTACGGAAGTATTGGTAGCGGATCTGGATTTGGTGCTGTTGCCATTAAAGGTGCATTCATGTATGGATTTGGTATTCACTATTATTTCAAATAAAAAGTGCATTTATCACAAACTAAAACGCTTTGAAATATTTAAAATCAAAAGCGCATATTATTACCCTGCTTGGAATCCTGTTTTCATCGCAAATCCATGCGCAATGGCAATCGTTTTGGCAGCCTTTGTCAACAGGGCTTCAGCATTCATTTGCCTTTGGTATGGGCAGTTGTTTGGCTATGACAACCTATAATGGAAAACTTATTGTTGGCGGTAATTTTACTTCTGCTGGTGGCAATGTAAACTATAATAATATTGCCGCCTGGGATGGCACAAACTGGTCCAATTTAGGTTCTACCGGTTTAAACACTCCAAACCTTCTCGATGCTGCTGCTAATCTATCAAAATGCAGTTATTACAATGAAAATAGTATTGGCCCTTGGGTAGGCGCAATGCTTGTATATAACAATGAACTCTATGCCGCCGGTTCGTTCACCAGAGCAGATGGTCTACCCGTAAATAATATTGCCAAATGGAACGGTTCAGCATGGAGCGATGTGGGGGGTGGTGTTCAATTAAGTAATCCTAATCCCACACTACAGTTAAAACCCTATATACATGGTATGATTG
>CAMBFX010000242.1 GCA_945865695.1 Chryseobacterium gleum
ATTTTTTGTTCTAATATTTCAAAGCGTTCTTCACGTTGTGATCCGCCCACAATTTCACCAATACCAGGAAATAAAATATCCATGGCTCGAACCGTTTTTCCATCTTCATTCAATCGCATATAAAATGCTTTGATTTCTTTTGGATAATCGGTAAGGATAACAGGTTTTTTGAAATGTTTTTCTACTAAATATCTTTCGTGTTCGCTTTGTAAATCGGTTCCCCAATTTTCAACAGGATATTGGAATTTTTTCTTTTTCTGATGATCCGATTTCATTAAAATATCTACCGCCTCGGTATAGGTCAATCGTTGGAAATCATTTTCAACACAGAATAAAAGTTTTTGCATTAAATCTAATTCTGAACGCTCTTTCATTGGTTTTTGCTTTTCTTCCTCGAGTAAACGTGTTTTCAAAAAATCAATATCATCATGGCAATTATCCAAAGCATATTTAATTACATATTTCAACATTTCCTCTGCCAAATCCATATTATCGTTGAGGTCGTTGAAGGCTACTTCTGGTTCTATCATCCAGAACTCTGCTAAGTGACGAGCTGTATTTGAATTTTCTGCTCTGAAAGTGGGACCAAATGTATATACTTCTCCAAATGCCATTGCACCTAATTCTGCTTCTAATTGTCCAGAAACGGTTAGGTTGGTCATCTTACCGAAAAAATCTTCTTTGTAATTTACTGTTCCATCATCATTCAAAGGTGGTTTGGTATCGCTCAATGTAGAAACACGAAACATTTCACCTGCGCCTTCTGCATCACTCGCAGTGATGATAGGTGTATGCATGTAAACAAATCCTTTATCATTAAAAAACTTATGAATCGCATAACCTAATGAATGACGTACTCTGAAAACAGCAGAGAATGTATTGGTACGGAATCGTAAGTGGGCAATTTCACGTAAGAATTCTAAACTATGGCGTTTGGGTTGCAAAGGAAATTTCTCTGCATCCGAATCCCCAATAATTTCTACTACATCTGCTTTGATTTCTACTGCTTGTCCTTTAGCAGGAGAAGGAATTAATTTTCCTGTCACAGAAACACAAGCACCCGTAGTGATTCGCTTCAAAATATCTTCAGAAGTATTATTAAAATCAACAACTGCTTGAATATTATTTATGGTTGAACCGTCATTTATACTAATGAAAGTATTGCTTCTGAAAGTGCGCACCCAACCTTTTACCACAACGGTTTGTTCTTTGGGTTCTGTGGCTAAGAGTTCTTTGATTTTTATTCTTTTCACGGGGAAGATATTTTTGGCAAATATATGGATTTTGGGAGATTTATAAGTGAAGATTCGCTTTGCGAAATTTTTTTTGCTGCGGATTTAGAGGATTTAAAGGATTTTTTTGGGTTACAAAAATAGATTTTATGTATTTAAAATAGCAAAGCAATTTATATCCTTCAAAATCCTTTAAATCCGCGGCAAAGATTTTCTGTATGCATAAAATTTCAGCTGCTTATTACAACCTTTGGTGGATATTTGGTCAATAGATCATGCAAAGTAAATTTTTGATATTTATTGTAGCTTTCCTTTTTACAGGAGAATTAATATCTCCAGACCTCACCCAAACGGTGAAAGGAAGGATTTCGGATGCTGTATTGGATCAACTCTTGCTAGGCGCGACTATTTTTGATTTATCAGAGATAAAGGTTAAGAAGTGTATGAGATGGGTTTTATTCCGATTATTAGTGATAAGGTGGAGTTTTAACCCCTCCATCTCGGAGACTCTACAACTCCCCTAAGATAAAGGGAGGAATAATTAGCTAATTGGTCAATTTGCTAATTACTCCTTGCAGTCGTGAGAAAGTTAGCTAATGAAAGACAAAAAATACAAAATATAGATTATATTTTCTACAAATCTTTAGTTAAACTAAACGTAAAAGGTGATTAATTTAACTTTCTCTCTGCATCAAAAAATTCGCCAATGAAATAAGTGGCTGTTTTTTTTCATTCGAAACATTTATTTTTTCTAAATGATTCATCGCGGAATCAAAATATTTTTTCATTTCTATCTCAGCTAATGATTTCACTTGATATTTATCATATAGTGACATTACCTGCTGTATTTTATTTTCGTGGTAAAGGTGCAATAATGAGTCTAA
Source organism: Chryseobacterium gleum (assembly GCA_945865695.1). Lineage (GTDB taxonomy): Bacteria > Bacteroidota > Bacteroidia > Flavobacteriales_D > UBA2798 > CAMBFX01. The sequence continues at coordinate 2,117 of CAMBFX010000242.1, forward strand.
ATGTTTTTTATCGAAATCGTTTACTAATTCTACTGTTTTAAGTAGTAAGAATGTTTTTTTATTGGAAGCAATATCACCGCCTACTGTTTTTCCGAATTTGTCGGGATTGGCATAAACATCTAAAATATCATCGTGTAGTTGGAATGCAATCCCTAAATTAATTCCAAATTCATAGATATGTTGGTAATCATCTTTAGAAGCGTTTGCTAAAATGGCTCCAATTTCTAAACTTCCGCCTAATAGAACAGCTGTTTTCAAACGAATCATCTCAATGTATTCAGCTATAGAAACATCATTTCTAATTTCAAAATCCATGTCCATTGCTTGGCCTTCGCAAACTTCTAAGGCTGTTTGATTAAAAACACTTAATACTGACTTCAGATTTTCTATTGGTGAATCCATCATTAATTTATAGGATTCAATCAACATAGCATCTCCTGCTAAAATAGCAGTATTGGTATTCCATTTTTCATGAACCGTTGTTTTTCCCCTTCGTAAGGCAGCTTTGTCCATTATATCATCATGCACCAATGAAAAGTTATGAAAAAGTTCAATTGCTAGAGCAGGGGAAACTACATTTTTATGATCTCCTCCAAACATTTCATGGCTCATCAAAAGAAGCGCTGGGCGCATTCTTTTACCTCGTAGATCAAGAAAATATCGAATAGGTTCGTATAAATTTTCTGGATGTTGCGGAAATTTTAATTCTGCGATTTTCCTTTCGATAGCATGCTGATAAATTTCCAGTTCAAGCATTAATCTAATTTTAAAAGATAATTTCCATATCCACTTTTCAAAAGTGGTTGAGCAATTTCATGCAGTTGTTTTTTATTGATGAATCCCATTTTATAGGCTGTTTCTTCAATACACCCCACTTTTAATCCTTGTCGCTCTTCTATTACTTGAACAAATTGACCTGCTTGCATCAACGAAGTAAAAGTTCCGGTATCTAACCAAGCGGTTCCTCTATCTAGAATTCCCACTTTCAATTTTCCCATTCGTAAATATTCTTTATTTACATCGGTAATTTCATATTCGCCACGCTCAGATGGCTTCAGTTTTTTTGCAATTTCTACTACCGAATTGTCATAGAAATATAAACCAGGTACTGCAAAATTAGATTTAGGTTGTGATGGTTTTTCCTCAATGGAAATAGCTTTCATTTCTTTATCAAATTCAACTATACCATATCTTTCAGGATCGGAAACATGATAAGCATAAACTACTCCTCCATCTGGATTGCAGTTTGCTTTTAAAGTTTGTTCTAAGCCTGTTCCATAAAAAATATTATCTCCCAAAATAAGCGCAGCTTTTTCTTTACCAATGAATTTTTCTCCCAATACAAATGCTTGAGCTAATCCATTGGGAACTTCTTGTAATTGATAAGAAAATTTACAACCGATACGAGAACCATCGCCCAATAATTTTTCGAAATGGGGCAAATCATGTGG
>CAMBFX010000243.1 GCA_945865695.1 Chryseobacterium gleum
ATTAATTTTCTTTTTGTCTTAACACAAAAAAAACCCACCTGAATGTACCATTCGGTACGGGCGGGCAAAAAGGTCAAGACTCATTTTCACTCGGTAAATTTTACTCACAAACTTGCGACCCTTCAAGTGATTTCCTCGCGACCCGCTTCGGAACTTCCTGAAGGGCCCCGCAGTCCGTCTCGTAAAAGTTACCTCATGAAAATAGGTCGGGAATAAATCCGGTTAAAATAAATTCAGTTTAAAAAAGGTTGAGAATCTATTACTGTTTTTTAGGCGGCAAAGCGAAAGCTACGGCTTCATGTTCGAAGTTTCCGTTATGAGATCCATCACAAAAAGGTTTGTTTTTGGAATGTCCGCAACGACAAAGCCCAATAACTTCTCTTCCTTGAAGATCATAATTATTTCCTGCTCTATCTAGAATTTCGAAATCACCTTCGATTTTTAGTGATCCATTATTATTGATGGTAATTTTTGTCTTTGACATAATTCTTTTTTTCGAAAGATAGTGAAATGACAGATATCACTTCCTGTAAATTTTAAATTGGTCAAAATAATTTGGTAATATTGTTGATTAGTAAGATGAAAAAAGCTTTAATCATTCAAGGTGGAGGATTCCGAACGGCATTTAGCGCTGGAGTATTGGATGCATTTTTGAAAAACAATTACAATGATTTCTCCCTCTATGCAGGTGTATCAGGAGGAGCGATTGCTGCTTCCTATTTTTTTGCTGAACAACCTAAACATTGTTTTGAAGCCATCCGTTTTTTAGCAGCGAATAAACAATTTCTTGATCTCACCAAAATGATGAGCACATGTGGAATGATGAACGTAGAAATATTCAATGATATTTCGAATAAGCACATGCCATTTGATTTTGCTTTAGCAGAAAGAAACTTAAAAAATAAAAAGTTTGTGATTGTGATGACAGATAAACAAAATGGGCAACCGTGTTATTATGTTCCCGAACCTAAAACATGGCAAGACGCCATTATTGCATCCTGTTCCCTTCCATTTATCACCAAAGGAAAACATCAAGTAAACGGAAAAGAATTTATGGATGGGGCTTGGAGTGATCCTCTTCCTATCGAATGGGTGGTGAAACAAGGCGCAAAAGACATTACGATTGTTAGGACGATGCCCGCCAATGAAAAAATTGGAAAATCTTGGTTAGATTTAATTGGAGAAATCTATTATTTACGAAATCCATCCTTAAAATCTGCGTTTACTAAAAACCATCAACATTATAATCAAGCGGTAGATTTTATTAATGATCCACCTAAAGGAATAACGATTCGACAAGTTGCTCCTGATGAAAATCTAAAGGCAGGTTTATATACCAATTCTAAAGATTTGATTCGAGAGGATTATGAGTACGGCTTAGAAAAAGGCGAAGAATTTTGTAAAAAGAACTAAATACAGTTGTTTTTGGTTTCTTAACAGTGATAATGTTAGTAATCCGTTTTATAACATGTAGGGCAATAGTAATGCTCGAATATATTTGACCATATTTAAAAATTATGAGCAAAATATTTCAACCTAAAAGTCTAATGAACCGCAAAATGCTTTACGCATTAGCTGCTGTTTCAATTTTAGTTTTTGCATTTGTGATGTTCAAAGCGGATTCGCATGAAGTCAATGAGGCTCTAAATCCCACTCAACAATACTCCACGTGGGCATTTATGATTGGAGCAGTAAGTGCGATTTCATTATTATTAGGGGCCATCGTTGGAATTCTTTTTACTCCTCGCCCTTCTGTTACGGCAGCGCTTACAGCATTTGGTGCCGGTGCTTTATTAGCTGCTTTGAGTGTAGAGTTAATTGCACCTACGGTAATGGATATAGTAAAACACAAACATGATGGAACTGCGGGTGCAGAATCACATGCTATTTATACTATGGCATCTCTTTTAATTGGTTGTATTTTGGGTGGGGTAATATTTGTAATTGGTGATGAGTTACTAAATAACCGTGGGGCTTTTATGCGTAAAGTTTCTACTATGATTGGTCATATGAATATTACCGCTCTTAGAAAATCTCAAAAGCAAATTGAGAACGATGAACATATTTTAGAAAGTGATGAGATGAAAGCCGAAATGAAGGAACATGGTAATGCTCCCATGTCGATTTGGTTAGGATTATTGATTGATGGTATTCCTGAAAGCTTTGTGATTGGTGCTGGATTTTTGACTTTACTTTCTGCTCAAATTGGTGCTGGGGTTGATCCTGCATTTACCGATATTATTCCATATACTTTGGTAGCCGGTTTGTTTTTATCCAATTTCCCAGAAGCGATGTCGAGTAGTATCGGAATGAAAAAACAAGGAATGGGTGCTGGAAAAATATTATTCCTTTGGGGATCAATGGTGATGATTATAGCAATAGGTTCGGTAGTTGGTTATTATATTGGCGCAAGTATTCCTCACGAATTAGAAATTGGTATTGAAGGACTGGCCGCAGGAGCGATGCTCACGATGATTGCACAAACTATGATTCCAGAGGCTGTGCATATTGGCGGCCCGAAAATAGTTGGACTTAGTGTATTGATAGGATATTTATCGGCAGTGGCGTTTAAATTGTTTGAGTAAAATAAATTTTAGGTTACGACAATGTAACGAAATGAATTTTTCCTTACATTTAACCAAATCAAATTGGTTTGAAAAAACTTCTACTCTCTCTCCTCACACTCGCTCTGTTCTCTCCGCTCTGCTATTCGGGTGGATTTCAAATTAATTTGCAAGGTCAGAAGCAAACAGGAATGGGACATACCGGTGTTGGACTTCTTTCAGATGCCACCACTATTCATTTCAATGCAGGAGCGATGACATTTTTGAAAAACCAATATTCATTTTCATTAGGAAGTAGTTTGATTTTTCCTCGTGTTACTTATCTCGAACCTTCTCCAGGAAATTATACCGAAGAAACCGTTCACAATATCGGAACTCCCATTTCTTTTTATTTTGCGGGTAAAATCAATAAAGTAGAAGGCCTTTCTCTCGGAATTGGTGTTTACAATCCTTATGGAAGTAAACAACAATGGCCAGATAATTGGATTGGTCAATTTTTGATTCGTGAAATAGATTTAAAAACATTTTTTGTTCAACCAACTGCTAGTTATAAAATCAATGATAAATTAGGAATCGGTGCTGGATTCATTTACGCTTTTGGTTCTTTTGGATTAAAAAAAGGAATTCCTGCTCAAGATATGACGGAAGAGTATGGTGATGGAAATTTATCGGGTAAAGCTTCTGGAATGGGTTTTAATGCTGCTATTTATTTTCAACCCGATTCTACTTGGAGTTTTGGTTTAACCTATCGTTCGTCCGTAAAAACTTCTGTAGATAATGGAACTGCTGAATTCAATGTTGCTTCTTCATTAGAACAATATTTTCCTACTACTACTTTCTCTACTCAATTAAAATTACCACAAGTGATTTCATTTGGCGCTGGTATGAAATGCAATCAATTTCGATTTGCTTTGGATGTAAATTATGTGGGTTGGACATCTTACGATTCTTTAGTAATTGATATTGCAGATAACACCGAAAAACTAGAAGACATT
>CAMBFX010000244.1 GCA_945865695.1 Chryseobacterium gleum
TGGCCTTTGGTAAGGTTTTGCGTAATTCAATAACCTTTTTAAAATTTTCCCGTCAAATGTTTTTCCTGTTACACTCATCTTTCAATATGGTCTATAAATGGATAAATAACTTTTTGCAAATATAAACCACATGCGGGAACAGATTCGCCCGCTTCTCCTCTATCCTTTTTCTCAATAATTTCACAAAATTGCTCAGTGGTAATTTTTCCTTTTCCCACTTGAAGCATAGTTCCAACTGTTGCGCGAACCATATTTCTTAAAAAACGATCGGCAGTAATGGAAAAAATTAATTGATGATTATTTATTTGCCAATAAGCTTCTGTCACTTTGCAATCGTTGGTTTTGGTATCTGTATTCAATTTAGAAAATGAAGTAAAATCGGTAAATTTTTTCATTAATTCTCCAGTGACATTCATTGCATCCACATCCACCTGAGAAAATAAAAAAGCACTTCTGTTTTGTAAAAAAGGATCCTTTCTAGAATGAAAATAATATTTATATGTTCTAGAAACCGCATCAAAACGAGCATGAGCATCCTCGTGAACCTTTATTATTCTATAAACTGAAATGGAAAATGGAAGCAAGCGATTTAATTTATAAACTAACTCTGATATGTCGGTAGAATCCAAAATATCGAGATGTAAATAAAACTGTTTCGCATGAACGCCTGTATCTGTTCTACCACAACCAATCGTATCAATATTATTTCCTGGTAAAAGAGGATACAATGCTTTATGAATCTCCTGTTGCACTGCATGCGCATTCAATTGAACTTGCCAACCATGAAAATCAGTTCCATCATAAGATATTTCGAGAAAATAACGGCTCATTACTTCGATAAAGTATATTCTGTTCTACGATTTTTCTGATGTTCTTCGTCAGTTTGAGCATCTGGAATTTTAGGTTTTGAATCTCCATATCCCTTCGATTTTAATCGTTTCTTATCAACGCCTTTGGTAATTAAATAATCCATCACCGCTTTTGCACGATTCTCGGAAAGTATTTGATTATCTTTTTTTACACCACGATTATCCGTATGCCCACCAATTTCTGCATTATAGGATAGATATTTGGTTAAGAGATCAGCTAATTTATCCAACTCATAATAAGATTCTTTTCTCAATGTTGCAGAAGCTAAATCGAAAAAAACATTTTCTAATGTAACTTCTGAATCTGATGCTAATGGATCTAATGGAACATCCATCAAATAAGGTTCTTTGTTTTCTGCTTTTTCTGTTAAGTTGAAATTCTTAGAATAAAATTTGTAGCCTGATTTTTCTACGCTCAAAGCATAATCACGATTCGTTGCAATGGCCACTAAAAATTCTCCGTTACCCGGATTAGAATAACTAGTAATAACCACTTCTCCCGTTTGTAAATCTACCAACTCAAATTTTGCCTCTAGTTTATCTTTAGATACAGCATCGTAAACTACACCTTTCATATAAGTAGTTACTTGTGGACGCGACTCCTCAGGCATCTCAAATGAATACAAATCCAATCCACCATAACCACCTTCACGATCGGAAGCAAAAAAAGCTTCTTCTCCATTGGAAGAAACTAGTAATGAATTTTCATCGCTATTGCTATTTATTGGGAAACCGATATTTTTTGGTTTTCCCCATTTACCTTCTGCATCTTTTCTACATACATAAATATCATGTCCGCCCATACCTGGATGTCCGTTAGAAGAAAAATACAATGTTTGTCCATCTGGATGAATCAAAACAGAAGATTCCATATAAGGAGTATTGATATGTGCAGGTAATTTTTGCGGACGTGACCAATATCCTTTTTTATCTACTTCCGAATAGAAAATATCTGAATTCTTTACACCCGGAATTTCTTCTTTTACTGCTCGCACAAAAAATAATGTTTTTCCATCCACCGCATAGGATGGTTGAGATTCCCACTGACCAGAATTTACTGGTTCTCCTAAGTTTTCTGGAAAATCCCATTCTTCACCAAATTTATAAGTAATAAAAAGATCGCAACTTCCTACTCCATTTCTACCTTCACCATATTCACCACCTACTTCACAAGCCGTAAAAATTAAAACTTGACCATCCGAAGAAAGTGAAGGTGCGCCTTCATTGTAAGGAGTATTAATTCTTGCACTAATACTAATTCCTTTTTGCCATGTTTTATCTTTCTTTTGACTCACGAAAAAATCTTCTTGAATATGGTCAGCATTATTATCCACTTCAATTTGTCGAGTGAATAATAAAGTTTGGTCATCGGCAGTGATACAAGGAAAATATTCACCCATGTGTGTATTTACTCCTGGCCCGAGATTGATGGGCTCAAATTTTAAAGGATTAGCTACTGCTTTTTTTGCGAATTCACAGCTTTGCATTAATAATTCCAATTGATTGTATCGTTCATCTGATAAACCTTTTGTTTCGGCATATTTATTGAAATGGGCATAAGCATCGTTATACAATCCTTGTTTAAATTCTAATTTCCCTAGAAAAAAAGGAGCATCAGGAAAAAAATCAGCATTTATTTCCATTACTTTTTTAAGGTATTCAATTGCTTTTAATGGTTGTTTTCCTTCTTCATAAACTACTGATAAAATAAAATATACTTCCACAAAATTGGGGTCATACTTTTTCGCTTTCATTAAATTCTCTTCGGCACCTTTCAAATCACGTTTACCAAATTGATCTACATTATCGAAGCAAGCCAATGCTTTTTTATATGCTTTTACTGCTTTTTTATTTTTGCTCGTTACATTGATATCATATTGAGAAAATACAAATGCAGACTGAATGAAAAATAAAATAAAAAATACTATTTTGATTAATTTTCTCATGGTATATTGAGATATTTATGTGTTTGAAGTGAGATTTTCCATTTTGGATTATTCTTGACATATTCAACAATCATTGGCATCATTTCTTCACGCTTTTCCCATTCGGGTTGTAAAAACAAAATACAACCAGGTTTCACTTTTGCAGCTTGTTCTTCGGCCCAAATTAAATCATGTTTATTGAATACGATCACCTTTAATTCATTTGCTTTTAAATAACTACTTTCTATTGGAAGTTTAAACTTCTTAGGAGAAAGACAAACCCAATGCCAGTTTCCTGTAATCTCACCTGTTCCTGATGTTTCGATAGCTGTTTTAACATTATTTTTGATTAGTAAATCAGTTAACGGTCGAAGATTATATAATGAGGGCTCACCTCCTGTGATAACGCAAAAATTAGATTTGGATACCAGATTCCATTCTAGCATTTCTTCGATGGAATGAACAGGATGCTTATCAAAATCCCAGCTTTCTTTCACATCACACCATGTGCAACCCACATCACAACCTCCCAAACGAATAAAATAAGCTGCTTTCCCAGTATTAAATCCTTCGCCTTGAATAGTGTAAAAATGCTCCATAACAGGAAGCATTTCGCCATTAGAAATTTTTGATTTTGTGTTCAATGATGATTATTTCAGAGCCAAAAATAATCATTAGTTCAATAGGGATTATCCTTGTTTATAAATCTCGGATATTTCCTTAGCCATTTTTAGGTCCTTCTCGGTGATTTTATAACCTGCA
>CAMBFX010000245.1 GCA_945865695.1 Chryseobacterium gleum
AAGTGTTTTTTAGGTAATGTTCCTGTAGTGATTGGAACGACTGGTTGGTATCAACATTTTTCCGAAATAAAATCACTTTGTGAAAAAGGAAATCATTCGATGTTATATGCAACCAATTTTAGTATTGGTGTAAATATATTTTTCGAGATAAATAAGCGTTTGGCAAAATTGATGGATGTCCAAAAGAATTATGAGGTATCAGTTGAGGAAATTCATCATACCCAAAAATTAGACGCACCAAGCGGAACAGGAATCACCATTGCCGAAGATATTGTGAAAAATATTTCTCGAAAAAATAAATGGATAGGTGGAGAATCGAAGGATGAAACTGATCTTAACATTTTTTCACAAAGGATTGACAATATTCCAGGAACACATATAGTTAAGTATTCTTCATCTATTGATGATATTGAAATCAAACACGTAGCACATAATCGTAAAGGATTTGCCTTAGGTGCTGTTTTAGCTGCCGAATGGTTGAAGGATAAAAAAGGAATTTTTACAATGAATGACGTATTACAACTTAAAGCTGATTAAATGAATATTATTGCCAATATCGCATTGATACTTTTACTGGTAGTTTACTTTGCCAGTTTTTATAAAATATTTGCCAAAGCAGGACGTACCAATAAATGGGAAGGATTCATTCCTATTTACAATTTTGTGATTTGGGCGAAAATTATGAAACGCCCTTGGTGGTGGGCTATTTTACTTTTAATTCCAGGAGTGAATTTCGTCATGACATTGGTGATGAATGTGGAGTTAGCCAGAAATTTTAATCAACGTTCTACCAATGAAACATTAAAAGCAATTTTCATTCCTTGGATAGTAATTTGGAACATTGCACAAAAACAAGAAATCGTTTATGTGGGCCCAGTAGATTATAAAAGTATTAAACGCCAATGGTGGCAAGAATGGGGAGATGCCTTGGTATTTGCCATTGTTGCAGCAACTATCATTCGTACTTTTTTTCTAGAAGCATTCAAAATTCCAACTCCATCGATGGAGAAAAATTTATTAGTAGGCGATATGCTTTTTGTAAGCAAGATTAGTTATGGCGCAAGATTGCCAATGACACCCATGACATTTCCATTTACCCATAATACTATTCCTTTTTTAGAATGGAAAAGTTATTTGGAAATTTATGAATTACCTTATATGCGTTTGCCAGGATTTGGCGATGTACAAAGAAACGATGTAGTCGTTTTCAATTTCCCTGCGGGTGATACCGTATTGAGAGAAAACACCAACGTAACGTATTATGCAGTTTTAGCTGATCGTTGTTTTACTCAATATGCTCGAACAGTAAAAAATCCAACATTAAAAGGATTTGACTCTGTGAAACAAGAATTTTTTGCATACGAACGTAAAAGATTATTAGAGAATGATGAATTGATTATTCGTCCGCTCGATAAAAAAGATAATTACATTAAACGTTGTGTTGGAATTCCTGGAGATGTTTTAGAAATCAAGAATAGAAAATTGTATGTGAATGGTGAAGTTTCCGGGGAAACTGATGGAATGCAGTTTTTCTATAATGTAAAAATGAAGGAAACTGATTTTATGTCGAGTAAAAGTATCTTCAAAGAAAAATTCGATATTAATAGAGATGAAGTAAGAACGCAATACGCTCCAAATGCTGATAATATTGGAAATGAATTTGAAGTTCCGTTAACAGAAGAAAAGAAAAATGAATTCGAAAAATCTTTCAAGATAGAAACCATAACTGCTAATAATAAAGAAAAGGGATATTATCACGATCACTACTTAGGAACTACACCCAATCATCAATTGGCAGCTGAGTATATGCATGTTTTTCCAAATAATTTACAATACGATTGGACAGAAGACAATTTTGGTCCGTTGACCATTCCAGAAGAAGGGGCTACGGTAAAATTAAATTCCAAAACACTTCCAATCTATAGAAGAATTATTGAAGTGTACGAACACAATACTTTAGAAGTAAAAGGAAATGATATTATCATCAATGGAGAAAAAAGTTCTGAATATACTTTCAAGCAAAACTATTATTGGTTGATGGGAGATAATCGTCACAACTCACTCGACTCTCGATTCTGGGGATTTGTTCCTGAAGATCATGTGGTAGGAAAAGCTGTTTTGATTTGGTTCTCGAGCGATCCTGAAACAGGTATTCGTTGGAATAGAATTTTTAAAACGATTGAGTGAGGAATGTTTAATGTTTAATGTTTAATGTTTAATGTTTAATGAAGACGAAATTGAAATTAATTTTGTTGCCCTTAAAACAACTTTGAACTTTGAACTTTGAACTTTGAACTTTGAACTTTGAATTTTCAACCCTTCAACCTCTCCACCAACTCAATCGGTGCCGAACACGGTCTATTTGTTTCTTTACTGATAAACACCAATGTGGTTTCTCCAGTATTTACTAATTCGTTTTTTTCATTAAACATTTCATAGGTAAAAAACATTCTTGCTCCTTTTATTTCGTGAACAGTAGTTTTCACTATAAGAAGATCATCATAAAAAGCAGGTTTGTGATAGTTGATTTTAAATTCCAATACAGGCAACATAATTCCCGATTCTTCGAGTGAACGATAACTGAATCCTAAGTTTCTCAAAGCCTCTACCCTACCCACTTCATAAAATTGCGCATAGTTCCCATAATAACAATAACCCATTTGATCGGTTTCACCGTAACGTACTCTGATAGTAGATTCGCTTATATACATAAATGGAATATTAAATTATTATTCAATGATAATTCTATCTGCTAAAATTAGTAATATTGTAAGGTGCTGCGGATAGTCAATATCATTTTGTTCTTAACAACCTTATTCACGGGTTGCCAAACGAATTATGTTGTTTCAGAAAAAAAATCAGGATTCATTGAAGTTAAGAATGAATCACAAGACGAAAAAATAAATAAACTTATTCAACCTTATCGCGATTCGCTTAAAGACGAAATGGAAACGGTGATTGGAACTAGCGAAATGGAAATGAAAACCGGGCAACCCGAAAGTCTATTAGGGAATTTTGTTTGTGATTTAATGATATTATACAATAAAAAAACTTGGGAGGAAGGGAATAAAGTTAATCATCCCACCATTGCATTAATGAATCAAAGAGGATTACGTGCGCCACTACCTAAAGGAGAAATAAAAATCAAACATATTTTTGAAATCATGCCATTTGAAAATACGATTAACCTTGTTTCACTAACGGGAAAAGTAATTTTATTGATGGCAAAATTTCTAGCCGAAAATGGTGGACATCCCATCTCATCTAATTTTAAAATGATAGTGGAGAAAGATAAATCATTTACGGTTACTATTGATGGAAATCCAATCGATTCCAATGGAATCTATACTGTCGTTACATCAGATTATCTTTTCTCAGGGGGCGACAATATGAAATTCTTTAAAGATAATTATAGCAAAACAGAAACAAATTATAAATTTCGTGATTTGCTAATTGACATGATTATTTACTACTCGAGTGAAGATTTAAAAATAACTTCTCAATTGGATGGAAGAATCACTTTCAAATAGCAGACGAAAGTTTTTAAAAATCTC
>CAMBFX010000246.1 GCA_945865695.1 Chryseobacterium gleum
GTGGATATCGTTAGAGATTGGATGTCGATGCCCACTTTTAAGTTTAATATGAATTATGCTTGGGTTTTCGGAATTGGATTATTAATTACGCTGGTTCTCAGAACACTTAAGAAAAATACGAATATTTTAGAGGAGGATGGACGCTGGTAGAAATGAAAAAAGCCTCCCATAGGGAAGCTTTTTCATTGTAGCGAGAGAGAGATTTGAATGGCGAGGTTTACTCGCCATCACGAGCAAAGCCTCGCGACTCTTAAGCATACTTCATAATAAACTTTTTCAAGTCTTCGGTATTCAAATTTTTTAGTTTTTTCTCCAATATCATTGCATCAGAGCGTGTAGGCTTTTCAATCTTACAAACTAATTTCCAAGGGACATACGGACTGGTAGACTTTTCCATTTTAGAATTATGTCTTTCGATTCTATTAGCTAAATTATTTGTTTGACCGATATAATAACGTTTGCCACTTTCCGAAAACAAAATATAGACAAAATAGATGCTCACTCATTATAAACGAAAAAGCCCCAATTTTGGGGCTTTTTAAATGTAGCGAGAGAGAGATTTGAACTCTCGACCTCAGGGTTATGAATCCTGCGCTCTAACCAACTGAGCTACCTCGCCAAAAATATCAGAACTTTAAAGATAAAACCTTCAAATTCAGATTGGTTTTTATTGATTAATCAAAAGCTAATCTTTAAATGAGGCGCAAAGATATTATTTTTTTAGAATTGGAAAAACCTGAATTTTATTTACACCAAAATCTAATTTGAATTTATTCCTTCTTTTTATTCTTCCCGTTGAAATAATACAAGATTCCCAATGTGAGAAGTAAAACAGAACCACCAATGATGATAGAAGTATTGTCTGTTTGAGGGTTTGCGAGAAGTATATTAAGTGTTTTCATTTTTCATTGTTAATTTTTAATTCTTTCCCTCACATTCCAAATAAATACCATAAATCCCCTAGTTTTACCCATACAACGGTTTCATCTTTCTTTCCGTTTGGGTTTGTGATTGGACATAGCCAATCGTTATGAGAAATGATAGTATAGTGAGAACGTATTTCATTTATATTTTAAATTCATCTTTCGATACGACTCGAAGACTCGTCTAATCAGGATGACAGTATGCTTAATTCCGAAATTGAACTTCCGACTTTCGACTTTTTAAATCATCTATTCTTCTCCAACCAACTCATCACATTCTTCTCAATTCTTTCCTCCACATTATCCGCATTTCCTCTCTCAAATTTATTTCCCGATACTTTTTCAAATAGTTCGATATATCGTTCCGTAACACTCGACACAAATTCATCGGTCATCGTAGGAATGGTTTGTCCTTCTTTTCCTTGAAAGCCTCCAGCAATTAGCCATTGACGAACAAATTCTTTGGATAATTGTTTTTGCTCTTCTTCTTTTGATTGGCGTTCTTCATAACCCTCTTTGTAAAAATACCTCGAAGAATCAGGTGTGTGAATTTCATCGATCAAATAAATTTTTCCGTCTTTCTTTCCAAATTCATATTTGGTATCTACCAAAATTAAACCTTGTTGGGCAGCCATTTCAGTTCCTCGTTGAAAGATAGCACGCGTATATTTTTCTAATTGTAAATAATCTTCTTCGCTTACAATTCCTTGTTTGATGATTTCTTCTCGAGAAATATCTTCATCATGTCCTTCGCTTGCTTTGGTAGAAGGGGTGATAATTGGCTCTGGAAGTTTATCATTCTCTTTCAATCCTTCAGTTAATTTTACTCCGCATAAAATTCTTTTTCCTGCTTTGTATTCGCGCGCAGCATGTCCAGCTAAATAACCACGAATTACCATTTCAACTTTAAAGGTTTCGCATTTCAATCCAATCGTTACATTCGGATCGGGTGAAGCAATAATCCAATTCGGAACGATGTCTTCTGTAGCTTTCATAAAATGATGAGCCAGCTGATTTAGTACTTGTCCTTTGTAAGGAATTCCCTTTGGCAAAACCACATCAAAAGCAGAGATACGATCAGAAACTATCATCACTAAATAATCACCAACAGAATATACATCACGTACTTTTCCTTTGTAATAATTGGATTGATTAGGGAAGTTGTATTTAGTGGAAGTGAGAGCTTTCATTTTAATTCTTTGTTTTATAATATTTCGTTTTTCCTCCCCCTGCCCCCTCCAGAGGGGGATAGGCTTCGAAATTAGCGTTCGATTTAATTTACATATTTACACATTTTCAAATTAGCTAATCGGTCTTCTCCCCAAAAGCATCAATGATTTTCTTTACTAATTTATGACGCACCACATCTCGATTATCTAAAGTAACAAAACCGATATCTTTTACTTCTTTCAAAACATTAATCGCTTTGATTAATCCCGAAGGTTGATGACGCGGCAAATCAATTTGAGTAACATCACCTGTAATTACAAATTTGGCCGACATTCCCATTCTGGTTAAAAACATTTTTAATTGCATTTCGGTGGCGTTTTGTGCTTCATCTAAAATGACAAATGCTTTATCCAAAGTTCTTCCTCGCATATAGGCGAGTGGTGCAATTTGTATCACTCCCGATTCCATGTATTCTTTTAATTTTTCTGCGGGTAACATATCTCGCAAACCATCATACAAAGGTTGTAGATACGGATCTAATTTATCTTTTAAATCACCTGGAAGAAAACCTAAATTTTCACCAGCTTCTACTGCGGGACGGGTAAGAATAATTTTTTTTACTTCTTTATTTTTTAAAGCACGAACAGCCAATGCAACGGCAGTATACGTTTTTCCAGTTCCAGCAGGACCAACTGCAAAAACCATATCGTATTTTTCGGAATATTGAACGAGTTTCCGTTGGTTGGGTGTTCGGGCACGAACCTGAATTCCCATGTTTCCATAAACCAACACATCATCGTTATTGGGATTGATTTCAGGTTTTTTTTCTACTGCTTCTAAAATATCTTCTACATTGGTTTCTGAAAGCGTATGGTATTTGTTATAATGAAAAATGAGTGCTTCTAGTTTTGATTCTAATAAATTTAATTGAGAATCATCTCCAATTGCTTTTAAGGAAGTTCCTCGAGCCACTAATTTCAATTTTGGGAAACGTTTTCGGATTAAGGCGAGTTTGGAATCATTGGCCCCGAATATTTCAACAGGATTAATGGCTCCGATTTCAAATAGTTTTTCTTTCAATGAAGTTAATAATTTTTAGGTTGTCGCTGAAATTCTTATCTTGTTTGAGATAATTTTGTAATTAGAACAAAAATAAAAATAATCCAATAGGATTGAAAAACGAAAAATGGGGATAGTAACATTAACGACCGATATGGGTTGGAAAGATCATTATCTTGGAGCTGTTAAAGGTGCATTGGCAAGGCTTTCGCCAGGCTCGCAGGTGATTGATATTACTCATGAAATTCCAGCTTTTGATATCACTCAAGCCTCTTTTATTCTAAAAAATACATTTAAAGAATTTCCTGAAGGGACGATACATATGATCGGTGTAAATGCCGAACGTATTGATAAAAAGACATTTTCAAATCAGCCTGGTGTGGCGCATTTGTTGGTTAAA
>CAMBFX010000247.1 GCA_945865695.1 Chryseobacterium gleum
TCGATGATTATCGATTTTAAGGGAGATGTGATTCAGCATGTGGAATACGAAGAAACCATTATACAATCGGAATTAGATAAATCGGAATTGGAGAATTTTAGGGAGAAGTTTCCGGCATTTAAGGATGCTGATGGGTTTGAAATAGTTTAGTTAGTTGAGATGGTTATGTTAGTTATGTTAGTTTAGGTTATTCGTTATTCGTTATTCGTTATTCGTTAAAAATGACGAAATACGTGCAGGTAATCACAACGAAAAACAAAAAACTAGGAACAAAAAATTCTAAATCTTCTCAAATCGTTTCACCCTTCTTCCATCCGCTTCAATTTCTTCGAAAAACATTTCATAGGGTCGTACCCATAATTCTCCGACAGAATTTTCATAAAGTGATTTATACAAAACCATTTTCTCGAGCGTTTCGCTATGATGAACGATATCGATGAGTTCGTAGAGATTGCCTTTGTAGTGGCGGTAGGTGCCTATGATGTTTTCCATTTTCCTATTTAGGCTTCAATTCATTAAACCAAATCATTTATTGACCTAAAGGTCTAGAAAATTATGATTCTGTTGGGCTAAAGCCCTTATTTATTTTTATTAATTCATCCCCGACCTGAAGGTCGGGGCTAGGTCGTAGCTATTAAACCACAATATTCACAATTCTACCTGGTACCACAATCACTTTCTTAGGTGTTTTTCCTTCGAGATGTTTTTGTGAATCTTCTGCTTCCAAAACTATTTTTTCAATTTCGGCAGGAGATAAACTCAAAGGTAATTCAATATTGAACCTCATCTTACCATTAAATTGCACCGGATACATATGATTGCTTTCTACTAAATATTCCTCGTTACAAATTGGATAGGGAGCAGTTGAAACAGAATTTTTATTTCCTAATTTTTCCCAAAGTTCTTCTGCGAGATGAGGTGCATAAGGCGAAAGTAAAATCACGAATTTTTCTAAAATTTCTTTTTTATTGCATTTTAATTCTCCGAGTTCGTTTACGCAAATCATATAGGTACTCACTACGGTATTGAACGAATATCTTTCAATTTCTTCGTTCACTTTCTTGATGCATTTATGAAGTGATTTCAATTCTTGTTTGGAGGGAGCTTCATTATTTACATTCTCAAACAAACGACATAATTTTTTCAAGAAACGAGAAACGCCTTCAATTCCATTCGTGTTCCAAGGTTTATGATCTTCGAGCGGACCTAAAAACATTTCATAGAGCCGAAGAGTATCGGCACCGAATTTTTCGCAGATGTCATCTGGATTAACAACGTTATGCCAACGCTTAGACATTTTTCCAATTTCATTTCCACAAATTAGTTTTCCATTTTCTAATTCGTATTCTGCGTTTGCAAATTCATCTCTCCATTTTTTGAGTAATTCAATGTTGACCTCATTCCCATTCACCATATTTACATCAATATGCAATGGAGTTGTTTCACGATTTTTTGATAATCCAAAAGATAAAATTTTTCCTGAACTATTTTCACGATAAACTAGCGCTGACATTCCCTGAATCATTCCTTGATTGATCAACTTTTTCGCAGGCTCTTCAATAGAAATATATCCCAAATCTTTCAAAAATTTTGTCCAGAAACGGAAGTACAATAAATGTCCGGTTGAATGTTCAGCTCCTCCAATGTATAAGTCAATTTCTTTCCAGTACTCCATTTTTTCTTTCGAAGCGAATTCAGTTGAATTATTCGCATCCATATAGCGCAAGAAATACCATGATGATCCTGCCCAACCCGGCATGGTGGTACTCTCAAACTCAAATTCATTTTTATATTTCCAATCTTTCGCTCTTGCTAATGGTGGTTCTCCATCTTCAGTAGGTAAATATTTATCTACCTGAGGCAAAACAACTGGTAAATCTTTTTCATCTACACCATAAGGAATTCCATTCTTATAATAAATCGGAATCGGTTCTCCCCAATAACGCTGACGGCCAAAAACAGCATCGCGCAAACGGAAATTTATTTTTCCTTTTCCAATATTTATTTTTTCTAATTCAGCAATACATTTTTTAATGGCCGCTTTAACTTCTAATCCATTTAAGAAATCGGAATTAATAATTTTTCCTTTTTTCTCATCATAGGCTTCCTTTTCTAAATCCCAACCTTCGGGCGTTTCCACCACTTGTTTCATGGGTAAACCAAAATGTTTGGCAAAAGCAAAATCACGCGTATCATGTGAAGGAACGGCCATCACAGCGCCTGTTCCATATCCTGCCAAAACATAATCTCCAATCCAAATAGGAATTTCTGCCTTCGTAAAAGGATGAATAGCATAGGAACCTGTAAACACTCCAGTGATATTTTTTACATCCGCCATACGTTCGCGTTCACTTCTGTTTTTAGCAAAAGTCACGTAGGCTTCTACTTTTTCTTTTTTTTCGGGAGTAGTGAGTTCATTCACTAAATCTGATTCTGGAGCGAGAGTTAAATAAGAAACTCCGAAAATAGTATCTGGTCTTGTTGTGAACACTTCAACCTTAAACTTTGAATCTTGAACATTAAACACAATCGAAGATCCTTCACTTTTCCCAATCCAATTTCTCTGTGCGTCTTTGATACTTTCTGTCCAATCAATCTGATTTAACCCATCTAATAAACGATCAGCATAAGCAGTGATGCGCATACTCCATTGTTTCATCAATTTTCGTTCCACGGGATAACCTCCGCGTTCGCTTACTCCGTCTTTTACTTCATCATTAGCTAATACGGTTCCCATTTGTGGACACCAATTGACATAAGCTTCGCTCAAATAAGCGAGACGAAAATGCATTAAAATATTTTGTTGTTTTTCTTCCGAGAATTTTTTCCATTCATCAGCAGTAAAAGCATGAAGATCTTTTTCAATTTCTCCAGACAAAATTTGATGCTCTTCTCCTATGAAACCTTCTTTTTCAAAAATAGAAATAAGTGTTTCTAATTTTTCTGCTTTCTTATTTTTGGGGTTATACCAAGAATTGAAAAGTTGAAGAAATATCCATTGCGTCCAGCGATAATAATCGGAATCAGAAGTGCGAACTTCTCTATCCCAATCAAAAGAAAAACCAATTTTATCTAATTGTTCTCTGTATCGTGCGATATTTTCTTTAGTCGTCTTCTCCGGATGTTGCCCCGTTTGTATGGCATATTGTTCGGCTGGTAATCCAAAAGAATCATATCCCATCGGATGCAAAACATTAAATCCTTTATATCTTTTATAACGAGAAATAATATCAGAAGCGATATAACCTAGTGGATGTCCTACATGTAATCCTGCTCCCGAAGGATAGGGAAACATGTCGAGGACATAATATTTTGGTTTATCAGAAGTATCGGATGCAGCAAATGTTTTTTGCTCGGCCCATTTCTTCTGCCATTTTTTTTCTATTTCGGTATGATTGTATTCCATAAAGTAGTTGTTCCGGTTGCGAAGGTATCAAAAGCCGAAAGATTTAAAAAGGGTAATAATGAAGGCAACCTTTTTTAATTTCTGCGTTTTCTTAGAAAT
>CAMBFX010000248.1 GCA_945865695.1 Chryseobacterium gleum
TAAAAGGAATCACAGATTTCATTGACGAAGATATCGAAGAAGCAAGATTGAAATACGAACAACCGATAAAAGTAATTGAAGGACCGTTGATGGCGGGAATGAATGTGGTAGGAGATTTATTTGGAAGTGGAAAAATGTTTTTGCCCCAAGTGGTGAAGAGTGCTCGAGTAATGAAAAAAGCAGTTGCGTAGTTGCAACCTTTCATTGAGGCTTTACAACAAGAAGGTGCATCGAAAAAGGCTGGAAAAATAATTATGGCCACTGTAAAAGGCGATGTGCATGATATTGGAAAAAATATTGTGGCGGTAGTTTTAGGTTGCAATAATTATGAAGTGATTGATTTGGGAGTGATGGTTCCTGCAGATAAAATATTGGAAGCTGCCAGACGAGAAAATGCAGATATTATTGGATTAAGTGGATTGATTACACCTTCATTAGATGAAATGGTTTATGTGGCAAAAGAATTGCAACGCGAAGGGTTTTCGATTCCACTTTTGATTGGAGGAGCAACTACTTCTAGAGTGCATACTGCAGTAAAAATTGAGCAAAATTATACCAACGCACAAACAGTACATGTATTGGATGCATCACGTTCGGTTCCGGTTGTTGGTAGTTTAATTGGCGATCATAAAGAAAAATTCATTACCGAAATAAAAGCGGATTATGAAAAATTGCGTGATCATCATGCAAAAAATAGAGGAGCAAAACAATTTTCTTCATTGGTGGAATCTAGAAAAAATAAATTTCCGATTGAGTGGAAAGAAAATGATATTAAGCAACCGAAAAATTTGGGAGTAAAAAAAATCGAGAATTTTGATTTAGGAACATTAAGAAAATACATTGATTGGACACCATTTTTCCAGACTTGGGAATTAGCGGGTCGTTACCCAAATATTTTAGAAGATGCTATCGTTGGAGAAGAAGCAAAAAAATTATTTGCGGATGCGCAAGCCATGTTGGATAAAATTATTGCTGAAAAATGGATTTCTGCAAATGCAGTAATTGGTGTTTTTCCAGCAAATTCTATTGGTGATGATATTGAAATTTATTCAGATGAATCACGCAAAGAAGTTTTAGCCTTAAATCATAATTTACGTCAGCAAACGAAAAAAGCTGAAGGTGGATTCAATATGTGTTTGAGCGATTTTGTTGCTCCAAAAGAAACGAAATTGAAAGATCATATGGGCGCTTTCGTTGTCACTACAGGAATCGGAATGGAAAAATGGATTGAACTTTTTGAAAAGGATCATGATGATTATTCCTCCATTTTATTAAAAGCATTATGTGATCGTTTGGCGGAAGCCTTTGCCGAATGTATGCATGAATATGTACGTACAGATTATTGGGGTTATTCTAATGAAAAACTTTCGAATGAAGATTTGATTAGCGAAAAATATGTCGGTATCCGTCCTGCACCCGGTTATCCTGCTTGTCCGGATCATACAGAGAAAATTACTTTGTTCAGTTTATTAAACGGAACGGAGAATACCGGAGTGACTTTAACAGAAAGTTTAGCGATGTATCCAACTGCGAGTGTCAGTGGGTGGTATTTTGCGCATCCACAAGCGAAATATTTTGGTTTAGGTCAAATTCAGAAGGATCAAGTAGAAGATCTCGCAAAACGAAAAGAAAATACGGAGAAAGAGGTTGAGAAGTGGTTGGGATCAGTACTTGCTTATTAAGTATTTTTAGATTAAATAAATGTTTTGACCCCTTCCCCCCATTCGGGGTACTTCCCCTTAGCAAGGGGAAGAGTAAGAAAGTCTCCGAAACAAAATTTTTGCAATATTCACAAAACGAGATAAATTAAATCCGATGAATAAGCAGCCTTGTCTTTACTCCTCCCCTTTCCAAGGGGAGGTGCCGAGTCTTCGAGGCGGAGGGGTCTAAGTATAAACACTTAGTTTTTCTAAAAATCCTCTAAGTACAAATTCGTATTTTCATTTCTCCTATGAAAATAACCCTATTTTCATAGGTAAAGATTAACCTCTTCTCATTATCATTGCATCCCATTCGCAAAAAATGAGAAGCAAAATCAAAATATTACTAAGGCGTTTTTTTCTTTTAATTTTTACATTTTGCATTTTTCATTCTGCATTCTCCCAGGTTTTCCCTGTACAACTTTCTACACAACTCATTCCTCCTTATTCCAGTTATCTTCCCGATTACGGTGATCCTACCAATGAAAAACTGAAATGTATTTTGGTTTTGCAGGATTTTTCGATTACTCATCGTGACGTGAAATTGGAAATCACCATCACAGGAAATGGTTATAATATCAAGACGAAAAGTTCTTTTGTTCCTTCTCCGATTACGCTTTTACCAGGAACTCCGCAATTGATTACGTCAATAGATTTAGCTCCGTATTTGCAAACGCAGAATTTAGATTTCACAGGAATCAACGCAGCTGATTATGAATTGCGAAAAATTTTACCTGAAGGATATTACTCTATTTGTATTCGAGCGGTTGATTATTACAATGTAAATTATACGCAAGTCAGCAATGAATCATGTAACAATGCTTGGTTTTTTCTCAATGATCCTCCATTTTTAAATTATCCTTCTTGTGAGGCAGAAATAGTTCCTGTAAATCCGCAGTTGATTATTTTCCAATGGACAGCTATGAATTTGAATTCACCTAATTCTGTATTGGGAACAGAATATGATTTTGAATTATTTGAGTTACGTCCAAACAATGGAATTCCGAATAATATCGTTCAAAATTCTGCTCCTGTTTTTTCCATCACTACAACTCAACCCTTTTTTCAATACAGTATTACCGAACCTACACTGTATTTAGGAATGAAATATGTTTGGCGAGTACGTGCTAGAGATTTATCAGATCGCGATTTATTTAAGAACGATGGTTGGTCGCAAATTTGCACTTTTACCTATGGAAATATCAATTCTGCGTTTGCCGATGATGCCTTTACTTTAAATCTACAAGCACAAGCCAGCACACATCGTCAAGGAAAAGTTTGGTGGAATTTAATTTCCAATTTTTCGCAATATCATATTCAGTTACGAAAAGCAGGAACAGAAAATTGGTTTGACTATTATTCTACAGTTGCCGAATTAAAAATAAATGAACTGGAACCTTCTACTTCCTACGAAGCAAGAGTCATGGGAACTGGTAATAGTTTAGAAAGTGATTGGAGCAATACAGCGAATTTTACTACTCCACCGCTTCCCAATATCAATTGCAATGATCAAACGCAACCCATCAATGCTTTAAGCGCCAATCCACTTTTAGCAGCTACACCCTTTATGATTTTTCAAATCGGACAATTTGAAATGGAGGCAACTTCTATTGCTCCTGACGCGGGAGCTCCAGGATATTTCTCGGGATTGGGTAGAGTGAAAATGCATGGATTGAAAATTGGTGTAGAATACAATCATGTTTACATCAATGATAATTTAGAAATCACCAGTGGAAATGTAGTAGCCTTATCGGATGGGATTGATGCTTGG
>CAMBFX010000249.1 GCA_945865695.1 Chryseobacterium gleum
TTTTTGGGGATTTTCTAATAAATGGGTGGCGACATTCGGCGTGCTTCTCTTCATGCTGCGAAATTTGTAAATCTGAAAAAAACTATAATTTACTCCCACACGTTTTTGAGTAAAAAAAACAGGAAAACCATCTTCAATTAAAATAGCAAATGCAACGATTAGAAATATCGGTGAGAGTGCCATAAGAATAACAAGAGCAAAAAAACGATTGACCCTTGTATATAAAATATTATACTTCAAAATTAATGAAGTGTCTTTGTAATAGTCCCCACGGGCATCCGATACAAAACTAATTCTTCTTGATTAAATAAATTTGGTCGTGGCCCAACCAAACTCATGTCCCCAACAAACACATTCCATAATTGGGACAATTCATCCAATTTTGATTTACGCAAGAAACTTCCAAAAGGTGTAATTGAACTGGCGTTTGCCAAATGCGTTGCCACTGCCTGTGTATTAACATGCATAGATCTGAATTTCAATAGTTGAAATGGTTTTAGATTAGCCCCAACACGTTCTTGACGAAACCAAGGTACACCTGTATCACATAAACCAATAATAAAAAGTAAAAATATTATTGGACTCAAAATAAGAAGACCAAAAAATGAGAACAATATGTCAAAAAATCGTGTCATTAGTTGGTAAAATTTAAATTATGCAATTGGCACATATGAAATTGAGAAAGCAGCCACATCTGCGTTATAGTTAACTAATATTCTTCAGAAGATTTGGGCAATAAACAACCTTAATTTTTCGTAAACACACATTTTTTAATAGGCTCTTCAAGAATATCTAATCAAAGAAGACCGATTTCAATTGATTAAAATGATCTTTTTTGCATTTTATAAAACTGCTATTGACCGGTTATTGTGAATAAATTCAACAAGTATTCAGACCGAAAAGCAAACTGAGTTACTGCAACAATGTCCTTTAATCAAAAATCATCTATTCCGTATTCAATTTCCAACTCTTTAACTTTATTACCCCTCAACACATTGTTTTCTATATTTTATACCAAGTCGTTAGAAATTTCAGCGGCGGTCACATAGGCGCTGTATCGATAATTCTGTGAAATATTTATTTTCGGAAAAATCGTTTTACAGCTTATTTTGAGCCAACAATTCACTTTTTTCTCTTCAACACGATGTAACTCGCCATCTTACATGGTTGGGCTTAGTAAATGAACGAGCTACACACAACACCACCCTTAGCCTACCGTCTTATCGTCTTATTTTTCAAATTAATAAACAACACAATTTTGAACTTTCAGGTAATAATACATTTTATCTCCTACATCCTAAATTGGGTTATTAAGTAATTGGAGTGTATTGAACTAAAAATTCTAGACTATAAAAAAAATTGTACCTCATTGAAACTAATGATTTGTTTCAAAATATCATTTGGAATAACATTATGAATAAACGTCAATTTTGATGGGATTTATTTTTTATTGTGTGTAGTTGATTTTATAAATATAGCGTCAACTTGCCTTAATTCTCCTTCCTTAGTTGTATCGAGGTTATAAAGGTTATAAAGCTTAAAACCATAGGAATTAATTAAATTAATCATTTCATCAAAAGCTAATTGTTGTTTGTATGTAGGCAATATTATGATTTCAGTGTAAATAATTTTTATGATTCCTTTTTTTAAACTTTCTTTTGCACCATTCATAATCATATACTCCGCACCTTGAACATCCATTTTAAGTATATCAATATTCTGAATTTCATTTAAATTAACGAAATTATCAATTGTTGTTATTTCAACGTCAACAGTCTCAATAGTATCTAAAAGACCATCTCCCCAAATCTTACCGACATTTTGATTTGTTTTTAGTAAGGAATTTGTAGGGGCAAAACTATTAGATTGAAATTTACAAACTCCTTCCTCTTCGCCTAGTCCTTTATTTATAGTTATAATATCTTTATATTCACGAGTATTTTTAACAAGCTCAGAAAAAGATTCCTGGAATGGCTCAAATGAATATATTTTACTAGTCGGAAAGAGCGTCTTATAAGTCAAGGCGGTTCCACCGTCAAAAGCACCAACATCAAAAATTACAACCTCCTCATTTTGTAGATTTGTCAAAATTTTCTGCATTTTGAATGCATCAGTGAACATATTTATTCTTTCAATTTTAAATCCCAGTAAGGCACGTAATTTTTTAAAGATTGACGTTCTACACTGTAGGCTCATTTATTTTATTTTTTTTAATATAATCTGACATTGTAATAAATTCAAAATCATACTTTATACTTTTTATAATAAACCATTCTAAGTTTTGAAGATTATTTTTTCTTCCTATTGAGAATCTTATTTTGTTTAAAAACCCCTGACCATTAAGATTTACTTTTGCATTCGTTAGTTCAAAAGGGTGCATATACATGATAAAGTTAGTGCTTTTTTTTAAAAACTTATTAAATAAATAAGTAAAGATGAATCTTGGGAATAAACGAAAATAACCACCACCAGAAATTGGAATTGATTTAGATAAAATACTAATCGTTGGAAGTTCAAACTCAAAGAATTCGCCTCTCTTATAAATTAAATCATCTATTTTATCAAAAGTATTCATATTCAAATCGCCATACAATGGATGTTCTTTAAATTGTATAAAACTTGAATCAAATTTAATACCACTTTTTATAAGGGCTTCCAGCTTTTCGTTGTTTAATGAAAAACAAGGAGAACGGTACCCTACCACTGGTTTTTTAATTATTGATTCTAGACATTCCTTAGTACGAAGTATTTCAGAAATAAAATCTTTTGTATTTTTACTATGCAACAAGTTATGATCCCAACCATGTATCCCTATCTCATGCCCTCTATCGTTAATGTTTTTTATTAACTCAATGTTTTTTTCAATCAATTCACCTAGTATAAATACCGTAATCTTTATATTGTACCTTTCCAAGAGATTAAAAAAAGGAGTAAGATGATTAACCATAATAGGTTTTTTATCGATGCTGCCTTTTTGAAAGTATTCCAAGTGGTGCCATTCCTCTAAATCCAATGTTAAAAAAAATGTGTTCATATTTTTAATTATCTTGTTTAATGACTTATGTTCCGTTTCTTTTAAATCATACTTGCAACTTAACTTTACATAAAAAAGTAGCTGTAAAAAAATTAAAAATTGTAGCTATTGCTTGTCAGGTCTAGTGAAATTTTAAATACTACTTTGCATTTTTTTTTGAATTTAAACCTGTTAGTCATAATTATTTTAATATCAAATTACAATTTGATTAATTTATAAACTGTCTGAATCAATCCAAGTTAGATGCCAATTTTTCTGATCTTTTAAATAAGAGTAAGAATATTTATTACTTAAATTCTTGATAATTAACTGAAATTTAAAGGGACTTTTAAAAAAACCGTTAGCTATTAAAGACTGTATACATGAAAAGTGTTTATTTGCCATCATCATTAAAACTTCTGCTTTTG
>CAMBFX010000250.1 GCA_945865695.1 Chryseobacterium gleum
ATGAACGCAGAAAAAATACTCGAATTATATAATGAAATGAATAATTTCGGAAGGATGATGAATATGCATTTTGAAGTGATTCGTCCTGGAGAAATTATTTACCATTTGGAAATTACTGCTGAACATTTAGCCACTCGCGAAGTAGCGCATGGCGGTGCGTTGGCAGGATATATGGATGCGATTTTAGGCGTAGCTGCGCTTTCGGGAATTGGCGACGAAGGAAAATTAGTTTCTACTCTTGAATTCAAAATTACTTACTTGAGTCCTGCTCGAAAAGGAGATCAGCTAAAAGGAATTGGTAAAGTGATTAAAAAAGGAAAGCGAATGGTTTTTGCAGAAGGAGAAATCATTAATCAAACTAATGAAGTGATTGCAAAAGGAACGGGAACTTTTATTGCTTATCCAGTGGAGAAGATGAGAGGATGAAGAAAATTTCGAATGTCAGATTTCGAATTTCGAATTTGAAAGACAATGATTGCTTAATAAATACATGATTAGAAAATATTTTGTGTAGTAAGAAAAGAATTCACGGGGAGGCACAACTTTTCTCATGAGCAAAGCGAATAAAGTACGCAGAGAAAAGACAATTCTTAATTTTTAATCTCGAAGAGTGGTAAAATCTTCGAATTTTAAATACATCATGGTATTTTCATTGGCTCATTCGCTAATTCGCCTATTGGCTATTTATCTTTAATCTCATTCCACGTCTTATACATACTCTCTTGCTTTGGGCGATTAGGTTCCTTTTCTCTCAATGGTTCACATTCTTTAAAAGTAGCATACATTTCTGCAGGCAATTTTTGATACAATTGTGTTCCTTTTGTTTTCCAGTTAATCATTGAATCAGAAACATCCTTTATTTCTCTAGCTGGAGATCCTCCAAATAATTTTCTATTGGGAATTTCGGTATCGGCAGCTACAAATGATAATGCAGCAACAATACAATTTTCTCCAATGATTACGTTATCCATAATCACTGAATTCATTCCGATTAAAGAATTTTTACCAATGGTAGCTCCATGAATGATGGCACCGTGTCCGATATGTGCACCTTCTTTTAACGTAACTGTTACTCCTGGAAACATATGAATCGTACAATTTTCTTGTACGTTGCAACCATCTTCAATAATTATTTCCCCCCAATCGCCACGAATAGCAGCGCCTGGCCCTATATAAACATTTTTACCAATGATAACATTGCCAGTTACGGCAGCAAGAGGATGAATAAAAGCACTCTCGTGGATGACCGGTTTAAAACCGTTGAATTCATAAACCATACTAACTTTCTAACTATTTAAAATAAATACCAATCAACAGTTGTAAAGATAATGATTCTGATGAATCAATTTTAGTAATCCGACAAAGCAGGTTGTTGGCTAGCCGTCAATGGAGATTGAGGATTAGTTTCAAACGCTCTGTTTTTTGCTTTCTTTAAATAAGAAATATACGAGTTCAACAAACGCAAACAATCTTGTTGGTTGTTACGAAATGTTTCTAATGTTTCTGAATTAATAAATCCTTCGTCAAATGCGATGTTTAAATTTTCTAATGTTTCCATTAAAGAACCGCGCGACTGACGACAATAAACAATGTTTTCTTGATGATGAAAACGACCAAATCCTTCTGCAATGGCTGTTGTTACCGCACGAGAAGAACGCAACATTTGAGACGCTAATTTGTGTTGTTCTGTAGCAGGTAAAGTCTTTGCTAAATTGGAAATTTCTAGTCTAAATGCTCTGCAATTTTTGTAGACATCCAGCTCTTCAAAACTCTTTAAAATACTCATAAAATAAATGTTTAATTAATGACTAAAATTTGTTAATAGAAAGTTGATTGGTATTTTATTGGCGCAAACGTAATAAAAAAATTAAAAGTTTCCGTTATTTTTTTTGTAACAGGTGATCAATGGCAATTGTATGAAATAATTCATCATTCCTCCAATGAAAAAACTAAAAACATAAATAAAATATTCGTCAACAATTTAATGTCTTTTATCTATGTTCTTTGCTCTTTTATCTAAATTCTCTCGATAATAACAGCATACCCTTGACCCACTCCAATACACATCGTACAAAGTGCATATTTTTTATTCGAGCGAATTAATTCATTTGTAGCTGCCTGAATCAGACGAGTTCCACTCATTCCAAGTGGATGACCAATGGCTATAGCGCCACCATTGGGATTTATTCTAGCATCATTGTCTTTTAATCCTAATGTGCGTGTACAAGATAAAACTTGAGCGGCAAATGCTTCATTCAGTTCTAATACATCCATTTGATCTAAAGAGAGGCCTGCCCTGCTCAATGCTTTTTTAGATGCTTCGACAGGACCAATTCCCATAATACGTGGTTCTACTCCTGCAACAGCAGAGGAAACAATTCTTGCTTTTGGTTTTAGAGAATATTTTTTACAACCTTCTTCTGATGAAAGTAACATGGCAGCAGCTCCGTCATTTAATCCAGAGGCATTTCCAGCTGTAACACTTCCGTCTTTTTTGAAAGCTGGTTTTAATTTTGCTAAATCTTCCAATGTAGATTTCCCTCTAATAAATTCATCCTTATCAAAAATAATTGGATCACCTTTTTTTTGTGGAAGAGAAACCGAAACAATTTCTTGTGCTAAATTTCCGTTCTGTTGTGCGGCAAATGCTTTTTGTTGCGACCACACGGCAAATTTATCTTGATCTTCTCTCGAAATTTTATGAATCTCTACTAAATTTTCTGCTGTCTCTCCCATTCCATCTACACCATACATATCCTTCATTTTCGGATTGATAAATCTCCAACCGAAACTCGAATCAAACATTTGCGCATCACGCCCGAATGCCGATGAAGTTTTTGAAATCACCCAAGGACCACGAGTCATATTTTCTACTCCGCCTGCCAAATAAATATCTCCGTTTCCAGTTTGAATTCCTCTCGATGCATTGATTACGGCATTCATTCCCGAAGCGCATAAACGATTCACTGTTTCACCAGGAACAGAATAAGGAATTCCTGCCAACAACAAAGCCATTCGCGAAATATTTCTATTATCCTCACCGGCTTGATTGGCGCAACCAAAAATCACATCTTCAATCGCAGCAGGATCCAATGATGGATTTCTATTGATAATTTCTCTTAAAACGATAGCTGCCAAATCATCCGTTCGAACGGTAGATAAACTTCCTCCGAAATTTCCGATGGGAGTGCGGATGGCGTCAATTATAAATACTTCTTTCATTTTTCAATTTTTTATTTCGGATTTCGGATTTCGGATTTCGAATTTATGGACTCACTTATGAGTTACATATTCTTCAAAAACTTTAAACTTTGAACTTTAAACCTTTTTTACCAGTCTTCACTTGTTCTGTAAACCGTACCCTTGAATAACGCTACAAGTATACTGTTTTGATTGGTAATTTCCACTTC
>CAMBFX010000251.1 GCA_945865695.1 Chryseobacterium gleum
TACCGCTTCCCAAACACAACATGTTCAATTGTTCAATAGCTATAGAATCGGAATAAGAATAAGTACAGAATTAAATTATACCGTTGAATAAACTATTTACGATATTGCTTTTTTCATTTTTAGCATTATCATCTTATGCCCAAGATTTGATAACTCCAGTTTATACTAGCGACAGTATTTCCCATGAGTTTCAATTGCGATTTCAAGGTTATTATCATAACCAAAATGTTTCTAATGATTTTATTAGTTTATTCTATAATGGCGGACATCTTGATACCAATTTGAAAAATCAAGTTTCCGAAAAACTTCATGATGAAAATCGATTAGGTGCTGAATTAGTTTATGGAATAAAATATAAAAATCATTCTTCACATTTATTTGGAAAACCAAGTTGGGGTTGGTATGCTTCAGTCGAAAATATTGGTTTTTATCATGGTGAATTTTCTAAAAACGCATTTGATTTAGTGTTCTACGGAAATACGCGTTTTGCCGGTGATACCACTAATTTGTCTAATGTAAATTTTGAGTCGCTTCAATACCAAAAATTCACTTTCGGTGGATTTAATAAAACTAATCACTCTTATGTTGGAATTTCCTTTTTGAAAGGACAAAGCTATCGTAATTTGAAAGTAGATAGAGCTGATTTGTACACCGCTCCATTAGGAGAAGAAATATCCATGAACTTAAATGCTAATTATCGACAATCTGATACCTTAAAAAACGGCATTGATGCGTTCAACGGTTGGGGACTTTCAACCGATTTAGTTTTTTATTTAAACGTAGGTAAAAACAAAAACGTAAAATTCCAAAATGCATTCAAAATAGCTATCCAAGATTTGGGATTCATACAGTGGAATAATAAATCTTTACAAACTAATTTAGATTCAAATTACTATTTCAACGGATTTGAAGTAAATGATCTTTTTGATTCTACATCCTATAATTTTTCTGAAAGAATAAAAGATTCATTAGAAGTTAATCCCATTCAAAAGACAATGACCACCGCTTTACCGTTTAGTTTTTCTTTTTACAAAATTGCAGATCCTAATAGTGGAGAAAAAATCCAAGGAATTTACGGAGTAAGAATGAGGGCTTTTTCCTATTATAAACCTTTGTTTTTTGCTGGAATATTTTATCAACCTATTAAGAATTTGAATATGAATTTATATGCTAGTGTAGGTGGATATGGCGCTTTTAGAGTTGGCTATAGTTTATATTTAGGAATTATAAAAAACATGAATTTTTCACTTTCGTGCAATGATCTTTTAGGATGGAGTAAAAATGGGTATGGAAAAGATTTAACCATAAATTTATCTTATGCGTTTTAAAATAATTCTAAATATTATTTTTGTGTTTCTTGCTTTTTCAAGTGAGGCACAAAACTTTTATCGTTCGTATGGAAATTCGGATGATGAAGTGGCGAAAGGTGCTGTGGAAACCAAAGATTCTTCGTTTTTTATTTTTGGAACATCTAGCAGTTTTGTAAATGGAACTTCTAATTTTTATTTAATGAAAATAGACAGTACCGGATTTTTTGACTGGTCGAAATCTTTTGGTGGTAATGGAATCGAGCAAGGAAATGCAATTGCCTTGAAACCTAATGGACATTATCTGCTCACCGGATATTCTAATTCCTATGGAAATGGTGGCTATGATATTTTAAATATTGAAATAGATAGTTTGGGAAATGAAATTTGGTTAAAAAATCATGGCGGTTCAGATTGGGATTATGCCTTTGATAATACTATTTTACCGAATGGAAATTCCATTATTACAGGATCTACATTTTCTATTGGAAATGGAAATCAAGATGGATTTTTAATGCTCTTAGATAATAATGGAGATTCACTTTGGATGAAATCTTATGGGAAAAATGGTGAAGATGTTTTGAGAAAAACAATGCTAACTTCTACTGGATTTTTAGTGAGTATTGGATTTACAACTGAAACGAATGGAGATAAAGATTTTTATGTAGTAAAAACTGATATTAATGGTGATACGCTTTGGACAAAAAAATACGGCACTACTTCAAATGATGAAGGGTTTGCAATTTGCGAAACTATAGAAGGAACTTACATTTTGGCCGGCTATTCAGAAGGCGTGGGTGCAGGAGGCAAAGAAGGATTTTATTTTGAAACTGACACGAGTGGAAATATGATTTGGAATCAAAATTATGGCGGAACACAAGATGAAATATTCAATGCTATTTGTATTAAACCTAATGAAAATAGATTTTTTGCAGCGTGGGAGTCGGCATCCTATGGAAATGGCGAAAATGATTTTGTTGTTAATTCACTTTTCACCAATGGTGGATGGTTAGACGCAGCAATTACCTATGGAACTGCATTGGATGAAAAACCATACGATATAATTTACACCAGTCATCATAGAGTTCTTGCCGTTGGTAGCACTAATTCACCATTTGGAAATTTAAATATTATGGCTGTTTTAACAGATACTTTATTCCCCACACAACTCAATATGATTAATTATATTGATGTTACTTCTGTTCAGTCTTCTGATGAAAGGATAGTCTTGATTGTTTTTCCAAATC
Source organism: Chryseobacterium gleum (assembly GCA_945865695.1). GTDB lineage: Bacteria > Bacteroidota > Bacteroidia > Flavobacteriales_D > UBA2798 > CAMBFX01. The sequence continues at coordinate 2,555 of CAMBFX010000251.1, forward strand.
CATCAAGTGAAAAAATAAATATCCAAACTTCAGAAACAATAAATCATATTTCAATAGTTGATTTGACAGAAAGAAATGTTTTAGAATATATTGGAAATAATAATCAAATTGATGTTTCATCTTTGAAACCCTCTATTTATATTTTACGAATTGAATTTGAAAACGGGCAATTTTCTACCTGTGAAATAAGTATCACCAAGCAATAAAATAATAATTCTTCTTAGCATAAAATTGATCTGAAAATTCACTCTTCGAAAATTCTGTTTTATTTTTCAAAAACAATTGCATCGTAGAAATCTTATAATTTAGATTATTCAAATAATCAAATAAAACCTCTGGTTTAGTCCCATATTTATCTGAAGCACCTAAACCATGTTCGAAAATAATAACGGGTTTATTTCTAATTAAAATTTTCTCTGAACCTTTAATTACTCCCATTTCTCCACCTTCTACATCAATTTTTATAAAATCAATTTTCAAATTTTCATTTATCAATTCATCTAATCGTGCTGTTTTAACTTTTATTTTTTCTGTTTCTTCAATACGCTCATAACTTCTTTCTTTCAATCCACTATAAGCTGGATTTGATTTTACCCAAACAAACTCTAGTTCTTCATTACCCGTTTCATTTAGGGCAACTTCAAAAACGGTACAATTGGTGGGCAATTTTTTACGCAAATCTGCTGCTAAAAAAGGAATAGGTTCAATTCCAAAATGTTTTCCTTGGGGCGAAAATTTTAAAATTTCCATCATCACTTCGCCTTTATGACAACCCACATCAACCGTATTAGAATTTGATTTCAAAAGAAATTTCAAAATCTTTTTAGTATCTCGATCATACTTTTGAT
>CAMBFX010000252.1 GCA_945865695.1 Chryseobacterium gleum
CCAGGAATGACAGAAAACAAATAATAAAAACTTCTAATTAATTCTGGAAGCATGAAGCAACTGAGAAGAATGCTAATGGAACAAATTATACCTCCTGTAATTGCCGAACGATAAGAGACAAAGAGTCCGAAAATTATTCCCATTGGAAAAAACAGAAATATGAAAAGTTCTTTTCTATTGGTAAAATTCATGCTTTCATCACTAAAAAAATGTGCAACCAAGATAAATAGGAGAAAGAGCATGCTAATAAACCCCCAGATTCTGGCCGTGATTAAAAGTACTTTAGTAATTTCCATAAGAATTGGTTTGATTTTTTTTGGCATTGAATCCAAATGATAAACCAAAGCGCATTCCATTTCTATTGGGAATTACATAAGCATTTACCGGAATATTTAATTTTCCCGAGCGAAATGTTTTTCCTGCAGCAATTACAAAACCCGAAGTAAAATTCATCTCACCACGGCTATCAATTCTTGATGTAATAATATAAGGATTTACATTTAAAGTATCCGTCCAGCTAGTTTCCAAGCTCCAAACCCCTTCCGAATCATAATAACCATTTGCTTTTTTTATAAAATTTAAAGTAGGACCAAACGCAAATTCCCAACCATTTTTATTATTACGCAATCCGTGCATAATACTTAAACTGGGAATGAATAATCCTTGATCTAATCCTGTTATCATTGGAATAAATTCAAAAAGCGCTTGAATATTTCCTTCATTTAAATAACGCGCTTCAAATTGATAACCGAATTGAAACATGGCAGGAAAAGCATCAAATCCTCCTTCTTCAATTGGTTTGTCAATAATTTCTGCATAATTTCCACTTAGAACAGTAAACCCCATTCGTGGGCCATCCAATTTTAATCGCGAAGCATAAGGTGTATTTACTGAATTTTCTAATACATTTTTAGCGGATAATGTTTTCATTAATTCTAAATCCGTTTCTAATCCAAAAATTCCTTTCAGCATTAGGGCAGTTATATTTTGCAGTTGATTCGGAATATCTAAAAATTCATGCACATGTGTTTTCTCAATAGTATTTGTTTTCACATCTATCAATCTTAATGAATAATAAATCGTTCCATTAATATTTTCCATTGTACCGCTTAGCATTTTTTCTACTCCTAATTCTCTACCTACTTCCGTCAAACATAATTTTCCATAACAATTATCTGTGACCAACTTTTTTTGTTTGATGATGTATTCAGCATCATAACGATCTAGAATTTCATAAATATTTAATTTTTCCATTTCAATTCGAAGAATGTTTCCAGCTTCTTCAGGATAAAGCAAAGCGTATTCTTTGTTTTTAATTCCTTTGGTATCTACATTTAGAATAGCCATCGATGGCTTTGAAATATTTTCATCTTGTGCTTTCACGGTGATGAAAAAGCTACTTGCAAAAAGAAATAATAGGATTTTGGTTTTCATAAGTCTTCGTTTTAATTTTTTTCAAACCTATTGCGATTTCTTTTGTGGCGAATCGATTTATTCGTATATTTATGAGATTTATTATTGTATTTAAATTAGTTAAAGTATTGTTAATTAATAAATAAACAGTTTATAAAATGATTATTCAATGGACTATCTTTTAACCGCATTACAAGCATTAGATGATTCCGATCAACGTGAACTAACGCGCTTCATCGCTCTAAAAAAAAATAAATCCGATAGAAAAGATTTATCTCTTCTCGAAGATTTATTGAAAGGAAAGAAGGAAAAAGATTTATCCAAACAGGAAACAGATGCGCAAAATCAGAATAGAAAGAGAATTTGGCATTCATTAGCTGATTTTATTGCTTGGAAAGAAATGCAAGACGATACTTCTCCTATTGCTAAAATGATGTCGTATGTTTCTTTGGCTCGTTATCTTTTCACTTTACGTTTACATAAACCAGGATGGAAATTTTTGAATAAAGCAGAGGATTTAGCCCAAATCTCAGAGCGATATGATATTTTGAAGTCCATCTTCATGTTGAAATTGGAAAATAGTCAGTATGATTTTGCAGAAGATATTCAAGAAACTATTCGTAAAATAGAAATCAATAATAAATTATTGGATATCGATGAAAGAATTTTGATTGCCACTAATGTTATTCGAAACAAATTGAATGAAATGAAAGAGCTTCCACGAAAAATTTCTTTCAATAAAATCATTGAAGAAACTTTAAATACTTTTGATTTATCATTTTCCTCTTTTAAAAGCGCTCGGCAAATTCATGATTTATTAGTCATCATTCGTTCTACTTATCTTGTAGTAAACAATCTTCATAATTTTGAATCTTTTGCTGCTTCACAGTATGATCGGATAGTGAAAAACAATGGATTTGATGTTTTCAACCATTATTATAAATTGGAAATACTCTATATGATTGCTCATGCTAATTTCCGAAATAGAAATTTTGAAAGAGCCAATTTGTATTTAGAGGAATTAAACAGAAATATAGAATTGTTTAATCATGACCATTCTTCGCGTTATTTCCCAAAGTATATTGCAATGAAAACAAATTTACTTTCATTTGAAGGAAAGAACGAGGAGGCGATTGTATTATGTGAATCAACATTGAATGATAAGAAATTAAAAATCTCATTGAAAGATTCTTATTCCGTAAATTTAAATCTCATTGTATTTAATTTTAATGCTAAAAGATTTAGGCAGGCCAATAAATTATTTTTGTTTTCACCACATACAGATGATTTTTTGGTGAAACGATTAGGTGTAGAGTGGGTGATGCGTAAAAATTTGATTTTTGCTATTGTTCAGTATGAGGTGGGGCATGAAGATATTTGTTTATCTACCATTCGAAAAATGGAAAGAAAATATGCAGGTGTTTTACGCATGCATGGCTATGAACGAGCAAAAAATTATTTAATTTTATTGAAACAATTTGTAAATGATCCTCATCAATTTTCGAAAAGTAAATTCTATGAAGATGCACAGAAGCAATTGTTCGCCAAATCATTTGATATGGAAGAATATAAGATGATTGCTTTCTACAGTTGGTTAAAATCAAAAGCGGAGAAATTGGATTATTATGAAACAATGAGGGAGTTGATAAAGATGAATTCAAATTAATTTCAATTTTTATTCAAAAAATTTAAATAAGTATTTAGCCTCGAATTTAATTTCATGTTCTTGCAATAATTCAATGTATTCTTCTTTGAAGGATTTTTTTCGATGATGTTTCTCTTGATTTTCTCTGTATATGGCCACTCTCTCATAAAAATCTTGAGAACCTTTAAGAATTTTTAACCGCAAAGACGCAGAGTACGCAGAGCATTCGCTTTGCGAATTTTAAACATATTACTTAATAGATTAATCTGTTTTCCCTTCGCGGATCTCTGCGCCT
>CAMBFX010000253.1 GCA_945865695.1 Chryseobacterium gleum
CATATTGTTTTTAAAATAGATAGTTTAGGTAATCTACAATGGTATAGAAAGTGGGGGCGAAATGATGCAAGTAATGGTGTTTGTGGTGTTCTCAATCTAAATGATTCTACCATTTTAATTTCAACAGCAAGAGCTACGCAAGCAGGATTAGACCCAACTCTAAACAGAATAGCTAATCTTCAAAAAATTTCTTATTCTAATACAACTATTTGGAATTATGATTATGGAGTGATTGATAATTATAATACCAAAAACATTTTTGTAGGGGTACAACAATCTGATACAGCAATTCTTTGTATTCGCCATAATTCTGATATGCGTTATCCAATTTTTCAACTGATAAGTAATGAAGGTGAAATTATTTGGGAACGGGAGTATCAATTTATAAATGGAAGCCATGTTTATTATCATGTTGGAGTTTCAAATGTAAAAGCGGATAATGGTTTTGTTTTAAGCGGTTTTTTGCAACCCTGTTTTGGTTGCGGAGATACAGGCACGCAAGATATTTTCGTTATCAAAACAAATTGTATCGGTTGGGCAGATCCTCCTTTTGCAGAGGCAACAACTGGTTCATTAAATAATTTTGAAGTGGTTTTAGATAATAACTCAATTTATTTTGGTAATTGTTTTATCGATTGGGGTGATGGTAATTTAGATACACTATATGAAAGTAGTGATACTTTGATTTATCATACTTATTCTACTGATGGAATTTTTAATGCCACAATAATTGCAGAAGCTTGTGGAGATAAAGATACGTTGAACTTAAATGTTGTTTCCAGTTTAGTTGGAATTTCAGAACACGAGAAAGAGATGTTCAGAATATTTCCTAATCCTGCTAATCAAATGTTGTTTATCCAAACGGAAAATTCAATTTCAGAATTTGAAGTTATTCTTACAGATATAACCGGCAAAGTTATTTTCAGAACGAAAAATGAAAAACAAATGGATGTTTCTGAATTTTCAAATGGTTTTTACTTTATAACTATTCCTAAACTGAATCATACGGAGAAAATACAGGTGATGAAATAATATTCCTCACTGAATCATTTTTTCCAAAGTAATAAAAACTCCGTCCACCACTTCACCCATTCGTTTTAAATCTAATTTCTCAATAGTATCATCGGCAGTATGGTAATTTTTATTCCGAAAAAAAGAAGTATCGGTAATCATCATGGCAGGAATATCAAATTTCCAATAATTGAGATGATCTGAAAAATCCACACCCGTTACCCAGGCCGGAGATTTAAATCCTTTCGTTTCTACTGGAGAATTTCGTTTCATCCTGCGTTTGAATTTACGCACGAATTTTCCTCCACCGGTTTTTTGCACCACAGTAATAAAATTTCCTTTTCTACCATAAATCAATTTAAAAATTCCTAATGGATATTCTTGAGATTTCTTTTCATCCGAAAAATAACCAATCATCTCCAATGAAATCATTCCTCGAACTTTAATTCCTTTATCGTGTAAAGATTTTGCATGAACATACGACCCCGTATTTTCTGATCTGAAAAAAGGAGGCTCTTCAAGTGTGTAGGCTACCAAATCTATCCTACAATTGGATTTAAACGATGAATCCGACATCATCCTGGCTAATTCCAATAAACCCGCCACACCCGTTGCATTATCATCAGCGCCAGGCAAAGGATCACAAACATCATAATGTGCGCCTATAACGATTCTTTCGGTATGAGAAGTATCAAATGAACAAATGATGTTTTTATATTTTCTTCCATTCACTTCATACACTTGCTCAGAAACAGAAACCGAATATTTTTTGAATTCAGTTTTTATATAATCAGCTGCATTGTTTAATGTGGCGGTGTCTTTGTAATAACGGGAGCCGTGAGTTTCGACAAGAGTTTTGAGGTGAGTTAAAAGGATATTTGTATCGGCCTGCGCGGAAGATTGGAAATGTAAAATGAAAAATGTAAAAATCAGAATGATTCGCATGTGACAAAGGTAGGATTTATTGATGAAAGATTTCATTGATATGGATAATTATAGAAAACGGAATTGCCTTTGGCAATGTTTTTTTGCCGCGGATTTCGAGGATTTTATAGATGAAAGAAAAAATAATTCTCACTTTTTAATTCGCAAATATTATTTTAGCCATTGGTATTTTCTTATCCGTTAAATCTTTAAAATCCGCGGCAAATAAAAATATTCAGCGTAGCTGAATCAATCCAATCAAAAAATCAATCCTAAGAAATCCCCTGCAGAAACGAAATGATTCTTCCCAGAATAAATCAATTGCCTTTGGCAATGTTTTTTGCTGCGAATTTCGAGGATTTAATGGATGAAAGAAAAAATAATTCTCACTTTTTAATTAGCCAATCTTATTTTAGCCATTGGTATTTTCTTATCCGTTTAATCTTTAAAATCCGCGGCAAATAAAATATTCAGCGAAGCTGAATCAATCCTATCAAAAAATCAATCACAAAATAACAAGAAAATTTTCTTCATGATTCAAATTTCTAAGTTGTAATTTATCATTTGATTAAGCACGTCTAAGAAAAGACAAGTAGATAGTAAAAGGTTGCTTAAACCCTAATGCCAATTATACAAACATCATCCACTTGTTCTAAATCACCTTTCCATTGGTTAAAAACCATTTTCAGTTTTTCGTTCATTATTTTTGGTTCAACGTTGGCATTCTCTAATAATAACTTTTGCAAATTTGAATATTTAAATTTCTTTCCCTTCGGTCCACCAAACTGATCGGCAAAACCATCGGTGAACAAAAAGAGAGCAGAGAGTGACCGCGTGCCGCCTTCAGCTTTAGCTGTGGCGCAGAGTGGGAGCGAATGAGAAGTAAACGGCTTCGGATTATCTGTTTTACCAATAGGCTGCTTATCTGCTTTTATTTCTTTCATCTCACCATTTTCGATATACCAAAGTGGATTATTTGCTCCAGCCCATTTTATTTCCTTCGTTTTTTTATTGATGGAAATAAATGAAATATCCATTCCATCCTTTACATCCTCGCCACTCTTCTTAAATGTTTCAAGGATTAATTCTCTCGTCTTATCCAAAATATTTCCAGGATCAGTTAAACCAAATTCTTTTACACTTCGTGTAAGTGCATTGGAACAAACAATACTCACCATAGCTCCAGGAACTCCATGACCCGTGCAATCGGCAGCGGCATAGAAAATAAAATCATCCGTTACTTCGAAGAAATAAAAATCTCCGGCAACAATATCTTTCGGAATATACAACAGAAAATTTTCTGGTATATTTCTATCAATCTCTTCCTTTGTTGCTAAAATAGCTTGCTGCAATCGCTGCGCATAATTGATAGAATCAATAATTTCTTTCTGTTT
>CAMBFX010000254.1 GCA_945865695.1 Chryseobacterium gleum
GAACGTGCACCAGTAGCAATAATAATATTTTTAGCTTCTACGATTTGTGTTTTACCATCTTCGCTAGTCACTTCAATTTTCTTTCCTGATTTTAATTTTCCACTTCCCTTGATCACATCAATTTTATTTTTTTTCATCAAGAAAGTAATTCCATTACTCATTCCACCTGCCACATCACGACTACGTTTAATCATTGCGCCAAAATCCGCATGAGCATCTTTAATAGTGATTCCATAATCAGAAGCATGTTTGATATATTCAAAAACATTAGCTGATTTTAATAAAGCTTTGGTTGGAATACATCCCCAATTTAAACAGATTCCACCTAAAGATTCACGTTCAATAATGGTGGTTTTCAAACCTAGTTGTGCCGATCTAATGGCTGCAACGTAGCCTCCAGGGCCACTTCCTAAAACAATAACATCGTAATTCATTTAAATCAATTTTTGTGACACGAAAATAGTTAAAAATATGCAGTTGTAAATGGTTTTGTTTAAAAACTAATTGATGATTGCTTGTGTGTGGTATTCAGATGATTAAAAAATCGGCTCTGCCAAATAATCTTTAATAAATTAACTGTTGAATATTATTGTTTGGTCGTAATTTAATTTTAAAGCGATTTGATAAATAGCATTTATAAATTGGGAAGATGTAAATGCCGTGAGAATAAGAAATAGAAGTTTTTAAAAATGTTGATAATATTTTCCATGAATTGACTCTTTAAATCGGTTCTGAAAATTCTATTTTTTATATTTGAATAAATAACTGAACATGATCAACTATCAAATTTCCTCATTAGAACCGAATACGCGATGGATTGAAATTCGAATGAAAGTTCCTTCGAATGGAAAAAAAATCATTCAATTGCAATTACCTTCATGGAGACCGGGAAGATATGAATTAGGGAATTTTGCAAAAAACATATCTCAATTTGAAGCAAAAGGTAAAAATGAATTGATTTCAGTTAAAATTACCAAAGATTTATGGGAAATTACCAATGATGGAAGTGAATCTATTGAAATTTCGTATAAATATTATGCCACTGATTGGAATGCTGGATCTACTTACACTTGTCATCAGTTTCTCTATGTGAATCCGGTGAATTGTTTGATGTATGTTCCCGAGTTGATCAACGAAAAATGTCAATTAGAAATTCAGGTTCCAACAGCATTTGAATTAGCAATGGGATATTCATCAGAAAAAACGAAAAATGGATTTAAAGTTGAATTGGAAAATTTTCATCAATTAGCAGATGCTCCTTTCATTGCAGGAACAACGCTTCAAAAGAAAAGCTATCTTTCACAGGGCATAAATTTTCATGTTTGGTTTAATGGAGAATGTAAACCAGATTGGACTAAAATTCTTAGAGATTTCGAAATGTTTACTACTCGACAGATAAAGTCATTCGGGCAATTTACTTGTAAAGAATATCATTTTTTCATTCACGCTTTGCCATTTTCATTTTATCATGGAGTAGAACATCAAACTTCAAGTGTAAATGCACTAGGTCCGGGATATGCGATTAACGAAGAACGATATGAAGATTTATTGGGATTATGTTCGCATGAATTATATCATTCTTGGAATATAAAAAGTATTCGCCCAGCAGAAATGCATCCTTACCGATATGAGACCGAAAATTATTTTAGAACGGGATATGTGGCCGAAGGTGTTACCACTTATATGGGAGATTTGATGTTGTATGCATCAGAAGTTTTTGATCATTCACACTATTTCAAAGAACTTTCGCAGCAATTGCAAAAGCATGTAGATAATGCAGCACGTTTAAATTATTCGGTGGCAGATTCAGGATTTGATTCTTGGCTGGATGGTTATGTGCCTGGCGTTCCAAATAGAAAAGTTTCTATATATACCGAAGGATGCCTTATAGCATTTATCTGTGATGTGTTGATTTTGGATTATTCCAATGGTGCTCAAAATATAGATCATGTGATGAAAGAATTATATGAAGAATTTTATTTGAAAAATAAAGGATACACTTCGGATGATTATCGAAACTTGGTGGAGAAATATTCAGGAAGAAAGTTACCCCAAATATTTGATGATTTAGTTTTTGGAAAAAAATCGTACTTGCCATTATTAGAAAATTGCTTGGAAAAATTAAGTTTAAAAATTTTAAAAGTCACTAATTCGGTTCTTGGCGAACGTGTTTTTGGAATGAAAGTAGGGGAAACACCTGATAAAAGTTTAGTAATGACCATTTATCCCGATTCACCAGCTTCAAAAGTTTTATCCTTGAATGATCAAATTATTGCGGTGAATAAAATGACTGTAAAAGGAGATTTACAACAATGGTTGAATTATTTTGCGAATGATAAAATTAGTTTAACTATTTCTAGAAGTGGAAATATCTTAGAGGTGGAATTAAAGAGTGACGGCAAGAATTATTTCGAAATACAAATTATTTCCCCGAAAGGTAATTTCCCAAATGAATTAGCGAAGTCATGGAGAAGAAGATAATATTTATTTTAAGTTTTTGGTTTTTGGTTTCTTGTTCAGAGACTATAAATGATAAATCTGATTTAAAAAAAACAGAAAATGATTCAGAACATAAAACGGAACAACTCGGTTTTTGCGCCAATCTATCAAAAAACAAAAAATTGAATACGATTCCCCTTCAAACTGTTCATTGGATGTATTTGGATGATTCGTTGAAAAACATTTGTAGACCTTTAAATTTTCAATTGGCTTGGATGGAATCGGATATTAAGGTTTTACCAGCCAAAATTACGCCTGAGATATTGAGTTTATCACCCATAAAAACATTTGAGATTTTAGGTCAAGGAAAAGAGGCCGTGAATGATTCAGTATATATTTTTCATTATTCATTAAAAAAAGATTATTGCCATTGTCATGTTAATCGATATTATAGAGGAAATGTGAATGATAAAAACTTCGATGGTTTTTTAATAACCGAACAGATTATTTGTAATGCAAAATCTAATGAACGGGATTTTTCAGAGAAGAATCTAGATAAAAAAGAAGAAGATTCTACTAAACACGAAATGCATGGGCATGAGCATTGAAATTTTGAATCATTATATTCTAATCCTACGATACGACTCTCTAAGAATCGAGTCTACCCAGGATGACCTTAACAAATTAAACTAACTTAAATTATTCAACCAACATAATCAACATAACTAATGAACTCAATTAGTTAAAATTTTTCACTTTTTTATTTTGTTGACCATTTACAAGTAAAATTACTCGCATTCGCCTTTTTCATAACTCATCACAAAAGTGTGTGTGGTTTCT
>CAMBFX010000255.1 GCA_945865695.1 Chryseobacterium gleum
GTCAGTAAAAATATTTTTTTTGTTTTCACTTCTCTTATTCTATTTCAATTTTTTCAATCTCCTTCATTAATCTATCTGTTTCTTTCAATGCAACAATGATTTTTTGATAGTGCAAAATGTCGTCAAATTCAAGTTTTCTTTCCTTGCGGTCTTTGAGCCATTTTTGTGCTGGTTGATAACCACCAATATAAAAGTCCCAGGCTACTTGCGGAACATTGTCAAAATACTGCGTGTCGTTGATGTAGACTTTACCTGAATCAAGGCGCCTATTCTGGAGCTTTCGAAACCCGATTCCAATTCATCACGTTTTTTGTGCCTCGTTTACCGTAGTTTTTTTCTTTGAACTCTTCAAGAGTGGTTATGTTTTTGGATTTAGTTTTTTTCATGTGTATATTTTTTTCTTTTTATCGGTCACATGGAATATTCATGGTCGGTTGGTGTTTTGCTTTTCCGGAGTCATGAATATTTCATATTCTCATTTTTTTCATTCGATGTTATAAAAGATATTCGCCTTTTTTTTTCTTGACAGAAAAAGAAACAACTATCTCACGACTGTAAGGAGTAAAAATGTCAATCCCGATAATTATCGGGATTATTTTCACTCGGCAAAATTTCTCACAAACTTGCGACCTTTCAGGTGATTTCCTCGCTCACTCGGAACTTCCTGAAAGGTGCCCGCAGTTTGTTTCGAAAATATTGCCTCTTGAAAATAGGTCAACTTCGGAACAACAATCATTGTCAATAACACTTTAAATAGCTATCAATAAAGATAATGAAGTTTCCCTAAAGTGCAACTATTTTTAGAAACTTTTTCACCTTATCTTTACCCAATCATATTTCATCTCAGTTATCAAGGTAAATTTGATTAAATTATTGATTATTATGAATTACAAAATATCATTTCAGGAAATGGATAAGCTAGGAATGGAGAAAATTGCCAATCAACCATTAACCCTAGAAGAGAAAAGGAAACAATTTCAGGATTTGAAAAAAGCTAGTGCCACAGAATTAAAGAAGAAAAAAAATAGAAAGGGTTTCGAATAAATGCTTAATCCGCCAAATATCCTCCTCGTCACTCCTCCGTTTACGCAGCTCAATACTCCGTATCCGGCAACAGCCTATTTGAAAGGTTTTTTGAAAACAAAAGGCATTGCTGCCTCTCAAATGGATTTGGGGATTGAAACAATCTTGCAGCTTTTTTCGCAAAATGGAATCACGCAAATTTTTGAACAAGTAGAGGAGAAGGATCTGGATTTCCCTTCTAAAAAAATATTTTCACAAAGGGCAAAATACATTGCTACCATTGAAGATGTCATTGCTTTTTTACAAGGAGAAAATCAAGCGCTCACAACAAAAATCAACCAACGTAATTTTCTTCCTGAAGCGGCTCGTTTTGCCCATTTGAAAGAATTAGATTTTGCTTTTAAAGGTTTGAATCAAACAGACAAGGCCAAATACCTTTCAACGCTTTACCTCGAAGATTTAGGTGATTTTATTACCAATAACATTGATTCAAATTTTGGTTTTTCGCGTTATGCAGAACGATTAGGAAGATCGGCTGCGAGTTTTGAGGAGATTTATCTGGAATTAGGGAAACCGTTGACAATGCTAGAAGAGATGATGATTGGTGAATTAATCAAGAAAATTTCGGAAGTCGAAAGTTCAATTTCGGAAGGGAAAGACAAGAGTGTGTTAGTTGGGACAAGTGCTCTTTCCCTGTCCCTTGCCCTACGTCCCTTGTCCCTCGTCTGCTTTTCGGTGCCATTTCCAGGAAACCTATTCTCTGCATTTAGAGGCGCCCAGTACATCAAAAAACATTTCCCGAACGTTAAAATAGCTGTGGGCGGTGGATTTGCCAATACAGAATTGCGTTCTGTTTCGGATCCTCGCGTATTTGAATTTTTTGATTTCATCACTTTGGATGATGGCGAACGTCCGCTCTTGAATTTGATTGAACTTATAGAGGGAAAAAGAGAATTAAAAAATCTTAAAAGAACGTTTGCTTTAGAAAATAACGAAATTAAATATTTCAACGGCTCCATCGAAAATGATTTTGCTTTGCGCGAAACAGGAACTCCCGATTATGATGGATTACCAATCAAAAAATATATTTCGGTGATGGAAATGATTAATCCTATGCATCGATTATGGAGTGACGGGCAATGGAACAAACTCACGCTCGCGCATGGTTGCTATTGGGGAAAATGTACTTTCTGTGATATTTCGCTCGATTATATTCAACGCTATGAACCGGCTAATGCCAAAATGATGGTAGATCGAATGGAGGAGATGATCGCTCAAAACAATTTGACTGGTTTTCATTTTGTGGATGAAGCAGCACCACCTTCGCTCATGAAAGAATTAGCCATTGAAATTATCCGAAGAAATTTAAAAGTTACTTGGTGGACGAATATCCGTTTCGAAAAAAGTTTTACGATTGATCTTTGTCGCTTATTAAAAGCCTCGGGTTGCATTGCCGTTTCGGGCGGATTAGAAGTAGCTTCAGATCGTTTACTCGCCTTGATTGAGAAAGGCGTTACCGTTGAACAAGTAGCACGTGTAACAGCCGATTTTACCGAAGCAGGAATCATGGTGCATGCGTATTTGATGTACGGTTATCCTACACAAACCATCCAAGAAACAATAGATTCTTTGGAGATGGTTCGTCAATTATTCGAAGCAGATATCATTCAATCTGGTTTCTGGCATCGCTTTGCATTGACGGTTCATAGTCCAATTGCATTGGATCCGGATAAATACGGAATTGAAATTACTACGCTCAAAAAAGGAGATTTTGCCAATAATGATTTAGAATACATTGATAAAACAGGTTGCGATCATTCGCAATTTTCGGAGGGTTTGAAAAAGTCCTTGTTCAATTATATGCACGGAATTGGCTTTGAAATTCCCTTGCAAGATTGGTTTGAAAAGAAAATTCCGAAATCAAAAATTGATAAGGATTTTATAGAAGATTCGCTTAATCAAATGCGTTTACCCGATCCAAAAGATCATCAGCGAGTGATTTGGTTGGGGGATTTTCCACAAACGGTTCCCGTAAAAAAGAAAACAGAATTCAAAGTAAAAGGATACAAAGGCGAACCCATGTTAATGAATGCGGAATATGCCGATTGGTTTATGTCGCAGATTAAAAACATTTCGATTAAGAATGAAAAAGTAGTTACTTACAAAGAGTGGGCGGATACTTTTAGAGAGCGATTTGATCATCCGTTTGCGATGTTTTATATGTCGGGTGATGC
>CAMBFX010000256.1 GCA_945865695.1 Chryseobacterium gleum
GGAATTTAATCACCATTTTGGTTTTGATCCACATCTAGTAGATATCGTTATTCTTTCTCATGCTCATATAGATCATTCTGGTTTGTTACCCAAATTAGTGAAAGATGGATTCAAAGGAAAAATTTATTGTACAGAAGCAACTTTAGAAATTTGCGAAATACTTTTAAAAGATAGCGCGAAAATTCAAGAGTCGGATGTGAAATTTATGAATAAGAAAAGGGCAACAAAAGATAAAAAGAAAATTGAGCCGTTGTACGATTCTGAAGATGTTCCTCCTTGTTTGGATCGTTTTGTTCCGCTTCCTGCTAATAAAGAAATCGATCTTGCTGAAGGCGTAAAACTGAAATTTACATTCAACGGACATATTTTAGGAAGTGCAGCTGTTACTTTATTTATCCAAGAAAATGGAAAACAAACTAATTTAACTTTTACAGGAGATATTGGAAGATACAATACCAGTTTAATCATCGATCCGCTTCCTTTTCCTCAATCGGATTATATTATTTGTGAATCAACTTATGGAAATAGATTACACGAAGAAAATAAAGATGCAGAACAACATATTTTAAATACAATAATTGATACTTGTGTAACCAGAAAAGGAAAAGTGATTATTCCTGCTTTCAGTTTAGGAAGAACACAGGAAATCGTTTTTACTTTAAATAATTTGGAGTTGCAAGGAAGATTGCCGAAAGTGAAAATTTTTGTGGATAGTCCATTATCATTTAATGCGACAAATATTACAAGAAAATACGTTGATGAATTGAATGAAAAAGTTCGACATGTTGCCAAAACAGATCCAGATCCATTTGGATTTGATCAGCTCACTTATATTACAGACAAAGATCAATCGCAAGCATTGAACGAATTAAAAGAACCTTGTGTTATCATTAGCGCATCTGGAATGGCTACAGCAGGAAGAGTGAAACATCATATCATGCACAATATCGACAACGAAAAAAATACAATTTTGATTGTTGGCTACGCAGAACCCAATTCATTGGCAGGTAAATTGAGAAATGGAAATAAAATTGTTCGAATTTTTGGTGATGAATATCCAGTTAATGCTGAAATAAAAATAATCGATTCGTATAGTGCCCACGGAGATTATAAAGAGATGATTAAATATCTTTCTTGTCAGAAAAAGGAAAAGGTAAAAAAAATATTTTTAGTGCATGGATCTTCTGAGTCTATTTCAGAGTGGGGAAAGAAATTGAAAGTAGAAGGGTACAAAGAAATCATAGAGCCGGATAAGAAGGATAGTTTTCTATTGGAGTAGAGTAAAAACAAAAAATCCTGGCTATTAACCAGGATTTTTTTGTCATTCTGAGCGAAGTCGAAGAATCTATTTAATTATTCACAGGCAACAAACCATATTGTTTACCAAAATACAACATTTGTTCTGTGAAATCCATTGGGTACTCAACCGTAACATCAACGATTTTTCCATTCTTCATTACAGGAGTTAAAATAGGTTGAATGAATCCTTGGTAAGGAGCAATTTTCAAAGAAGCATATCTTTCTAATACTTCTTTATGTAATTCTTTGTCTACTTTTCTACCATAAGTTTCGATTAGATTTTTCCCAGCATTATAATCACCTTCAGATTTTACTCTCTGAATCTCTTTCAATAATTCGCCAAACAATACCCTTAATTTTTCATAATCATTTACAACAAAATAAGTTTTACCGTTTTCTTTTTTCTTTTCAATTACATTTTCTGCTTTCCCTTTTTCGTAAGCCCATAATGCAACTAACTGACGATTTCTCATATGCGCTTCTTCCAATTCTGATCCTAATTTCACTCTCGCTAATTGAATCATCAATCCCTTTGTGATATAAGCATCGTAATGTGCTTTTCCATAATCCAAAGATGGCATTACTCCTAATTCAACTAATTTCGGATCTAATAAATAATACAATGCCACTAAATCTGCTCTCGCTTCTTCCAAGGCATTTGCATAATTTTTTAATGTTTCACTTGGCTGACCAATTCCAGGATTCATTTGTCCGCTGGCATGTCCAATTACTTCATGCATATCGGTATGTAATTTATCAGCTAAACCTCCACATTCTTTTATACGTGATTTTGTTTCTTCATTGATATAAAATTCATTTACCGTTCCTGCGCCTGCACTCATTTCATACGATTCAACAATATTTCCTAAGTTCACCGATTTAGATCCATGCACTTCACGAATCCAATTTGAATTTGGAAGATTGATTCCGATTGGAGTAGATGGCGCAGCATCACCCGATTCAGCGACCACATTTATTACTTTCGCAGAAATCCCTTTTACATTTTTCTTTTTATGTTCAGCCATCAAAGGAGAATTATCTTCAAACCATTGTGCATTTTCTCCAATGGTTTTTATTCTTTTAGAAGCCTCTGGGTCACGAACGCTCACTACAGATTCAAATGAGCCTTTGAATCCAAGAGGATCTCCATAAACCTCAATAAAACCATTTACAACATCAATCGTAGATTCTGTATCTTTTACCCAAGCAATACAATATTCATCAAAATCTTTAAGGTCACCCGATTTATAATATTTAATTAATTTTTTCAATGCATCGCGTTGCAAATCGTTTTCTGCTACTTTTTCTGCTTTCTCTAACCAATAAACGATTTTCTCAATGGCAGGTGAATACATTCCGCCTACTTTCCAAACTTTCTCAACAAGTTTTCCATCTTCCTCTACTAATTTTGAATTCAAACCATACATCACAGGCGTTTCATTTTTCTTATCAGCCATTGCAGCATAGAATGCAGAAACTTCCTCTTGGGTTACGCCTTCATAGAAGTTAGTGGCTGAAGTTTGAATCATATCTGAATTGGGATCGAGATTTACTTTTTTGGATGCAATATTTGGATCAGAAATTACGGAAGAAATTCTTTCAGAAAATAATTCTAAATCTTCGCCTTCTTCCAAAGGAAATCCAGTTGAAGTTGATTTTGAAATTAATTATTTCAAATATTCAACAGTGAATTCTGGTAGAATCTTGTCCATATTATAATGATGATGGATTCCATTGCTGAACCAAACACGTTTGGCATACACCATAAATTGATCCCACTTCTCACCGCTTTTTTCACCTGAATAAGTAGTAACGATATTCTCGATAGTTTTTCTAACCGCCAAATTATATTTGCAATTCTGGTCCCAGGTAATATCTCTACCAGAATGTGCTGCTTCATATAAATAATACAACAATTCTTTTTGTTTTGAAGTCAATTCATCAAATCCTG
>CAMBFX010000257.1 GCA_945865695.1 Chryseobacterium gleum
TTCACCCGAGAGACGAGCATCTCGTCCAATAGCAATTTTGATTTTTTTTCCAGGATTACGTTTACGCAACCATTGTCCGTAAGCGGAAGCAAATTTTACGGTATCCAAAGGAGTTAGGTTTTCACCTACATTTCCACCAATGGTTCCTCTGATTCCTGAAATCGATTTTATTAATGTCATTTTAAAAATTTATTTATTTGCAATTTGCATTAATACCTCTTTCAATTTATCCGCATCAGGATCTTGCATAGAAACAATGATAATTGCCATCAATAACATAACTACCAAATCATGACCCCCGTTAATGAGAACCAATTTAAAAGATTTTCCTTCGAACAAAGAATGTTTATATAAGTTCATTACCATGAATCCAATTCCGATAAATGCTGTAAAAACAAGAATCAATTTCATATCAAACTGCATCGATTCCATTATTACTATCGGAATAGATAATGCATAAGCCATCAGTAAAGTTGAAACAAAAGCCATTCCCATGGTATAAGCCATTGAATGTTTTGGTTTGATTTCTTTTGGATCGGTAGTGTTATACAACTCTTTCATCCATGGTTTAATAAAAAGCAATGGAGAATACCAAAGCGCACCCACTAGAAAATTGGCCAATGCAGCTAAAAATACAGCTAGGTGATTTACTTCACCCAAAACATATAAAACAAGTTGCTTCATAGTAAAAGAATTAATTATGGCGCAATTTAGCTAAGTTTTCAATTCCCTCAGATAAAATAGCCTGCCTGTTAATCAATTAATTGTTAATTACCTTGTTCAAAACAGGGTGACTAATAGCAATTTACTGGTCAATTTTTGGTATCTTTGATAAACAATACAATTGGTTGAATGGAGGGTAACGGTTACAACGATAATTTTAACGAGGAAGAACACGAAGATCTTGCTCCACATATACAACGGTATGAGGAGATGTTAAAGAATAATGCGAGTTATTTTTTCGACCTTGAAGTTTTTGAAGCCATCATCGATCATTACTTAGATAATTCTAAACTTCAACAAGCCATTCGCACTTTGAATTTTGCCATTTCGCAACATCCGAATGCGATTTCATTGTTATTGAAAAAAGCAGAAATTTATACGTCTGCTGGTAAACTAAACAAAGCTCTCGAAATTTTGGTTAAAGTAGGCGACATTGAACCTTACAATGGTGATATGTATATTTTGCGGGCGAGCATTTACAGTCAACAAAGAAATCACAAAGAAGCTATCAAGAATTTAAAACTTGCTCTTCAATTTTGCGAGGATGAAAAAGATGATTTACTTCTTGATTTAGCTTTTGAATACGAAAGTAATCAGCAATACGATAAAGCGATTTTATGTTTGAAAGAAGCACTTGTTCTCAATAAAGAAAATGAATCTGCACTTTTCGAAATCGCATTTTGTTATGATATGAGCGGAAAACAAGCCGAAGGAGTGGAATTTTTTAATCAGTTCATTGATGAAAATCCATATTCTTTCACCGCTTGGTATAATTTAGGAAATTCTTATATCCGCAATGGACTTTTTGAAAAAGCATTAGAATCTTTTGATTATTGCACTGCCATCAACGATAAATTTTCATCTGCTTATTTTAATAAAGCGAATGCATTAGTGCAATTAGAAAAATATCCTGAAGCGATAGAAAACTACAAGGAAGTCATTCAATTGGAAGATGCTCAAGCCATGACTTGTTGTTACATTGGTGAATGTTATGAAAAATTAGACGATACGGAAAGCGCTGCTTATTATTACCAAAAAGCAATTGATTTAGATGAAGAATTTTCGGATGCATGGGTGGGTTTAGGAATCATTCATGATATGAAAGAAAATACTCAAGCTGCACTAGAATGTTTGGATAAAGCGGTTCTACTTTCACCTTTAAATGCCGATCATTGGTTTATTTTTGCCGAAGCATTAGAAAAAGCAGGGCAAACAGAAAGAGCAAGAACTGCCTATGAAAAAGTAATACAATTAGACATCAACAATATTGAAGCTTGGTTAGATTATTCTACTTTTGTTTTTGAAAATGATAATTCAATCAAAGCACATGAATTAATTACAGAAGCACTTTCGCATCATCCCGAAAATTTCGATTTGCTCTATAGAAAAGTAGTTTATTTAATTGCTTCTTCACACTTAAAAGAGGCATTAGTTACTTTAGAGCAAGCCTTAACTTTAAATTACGAAGCACACGATAAAATGTTAGATTATTATCCGGAGGCCAAAGAAATTCCAGAAGTATTGCAATTGATTGAACTTTATAAAAA
Organism: Chryseobacterium gleum; assembly: GCA_945865695.1. Classification (GTDB taxonomy): domain Bacteria; phylum Bacteroidota; class Bacteroidia; order Flavobacteriales_D; family UBA2798; genus CAMBFX01. The sequence goes on from CAMBFX010000257.1 coordinate 2,271, forward strand.
CTAAAATGAATTTTAAATTACCTCATATTCCCGAAAGACCCAATAAACCACGCGAAAGTGGATTGACGATGATGATGGATAAAGGTTTAAGTTTAGGAGAAACTGCTAATTTTATAGAAAGTTCTCTTGAATACACTGATATGGTAAAATTCGGTTTTGGAACAGCCATGGTGACGAATAAACTCGAGGAAAAATTAAAAATGTATCGTGATGCAGGGTTAAGAACTTACTTCGGTGGAACTTTATTTGAAGCATTCATCGCAAGAAATAAATTTGATGATTATCGAAAATTGATGGATAAATATAAAATGGATTTATGCGAAGTATCGGATGGATCAATTGTATTTCCTCATGATGAAAAATGCGAGATGATTGTGAAATTAGCAAAAGATTATACGGTAATTTCAGAGGTAGGATCTAAGGAAGCTGGATTAATCATTAGTCCTGGTAAATGGATTAAAATGATGAAGAACGAATTGGAGGCAGGTTCGTGGAAAGTAATTGCAGAAGGCAGAGAAAGTGGAACGGTAGGTATTTTTCGCCCGAATGGACATGCGCATACTGTTTTAGTAAATAGAATTATTGCCAACGTACCCAAAGATAAAATTATGTGGGAAGCACCTCAAAAGGAACAACAAGTTTGGTTTATCAAACATTTTGGTGCCAATGTAAATTTAGGAAATATTGGTCCAAATGAAGTGATTGCAATGGAGTGTTTACGATTAGGATTACGTGGAGATACTTTCTTTACTTTTTTACCTGATGAAATTGCAGCGGGAATTAAACACCCAACACCGAAAGCGAAGTCTAAATAGCGAATGAGCGAGTAAGCGAATCAGTAAATAAGTTGTGAGTCAAAATTAATCATTATACAATTTTCAATAATCAATTTTTCCAATGAAAGAAATTTCAGTTACCGAATTAAAAGCAAAGATGGATGCGAAAGAAAACATCCAAATTATAGACGTACGCGAGCC
>CAMBFX010000258.1 GCA_945865695.1 Chryseobacterium gleum
CGAAGGTAGTTAGAAAGTTACTTTTTAGATTAAATATTTTATTGTTTAGCTTCAAAATTAACTGGTCGCTCCTACGGAGCTGCAATTAGGAACTTTGTTTCTATTACAAACAGGTCGCTCATGCGGAGCCTTATTTTATAAAAAGTAAAAATTTGAATTTAAATTAGAACGATTTTTTATCCATTTTAATTTAGCTCCATAGGAGCGACCTGTCGATTTTAAATCGATTTTAACATTTATTAAGGCTTATCCTATTCAACAACACTTATGTTAAAAACAATTTAGCACGATTTTCGTTAGAGTATGATGTAAGACTAATTTCGTGAAGAATGAAAAGAGCTTGGAGAAATAAATTAATTATTACGGTTGTTTTATTTATTGGAACACAATTTCCATCAAAATCTCAATCCCCTAATTTTCTAAAAGTAAATGGTAAATGGGCAGATTCGGTTTTAAAAACTTTTTCTGATAGAGATAAGATTGCTCAACTTTTTATGGTGGCAGCTTATTCTAATCGAGATCAAAAACATGTGGATGACATTAAAAAATTGGTTTCTGAATATCATATTGGAGGATTAATTTTTTTTCAAGGTGGACCTTTACGGCAAGCTAGACTGACCAATATCTATCAGAAAATTTCTCCTTCACCATTATTTATTGCCATGGATGCCGAATGGGGTTTATCTATGCGATTGGATAGTACGATTCGATTTCCAAAACAAATGACTTTAGGAGCTTTGCCTTCTGATTCTTTGGTTTATGATATGGGAAATGAAATTGCGCGCCAATGTAAAAGATTAGGAGTGCAAATTAGCTTTTCTCCAGTAGCCGATATTAATAATAATTCTTTGAATCCAGTAATTAATTATCGATCATTTGGAGAAAATAGAGAATTAGTTACCCAACGTTCTCTTGCCTATATGAAAGGATTGCAAGATCAAAAAATCATTGCAACAGCAAAACATTTTCCAGGCCATGGAGATGTAGAAACGGATTCGCATTTAGCCTTGCCTCAAATTAATCATTCTTTATCTCATTTGGATTCATTAGAGTTTTACCCTTTTAAAAAATTAATTCAATCTGGATTATCTGCAATGATGGTGGCGCATCTTTTTATTCCTGTTTTGGAGCCTACTCAAAATATGGCAACCACTTTATCCTATAAAGTGGTGACGGAATTATTAAAAACTCAAATGAAATTTGAAGGATTAATATTTACGGATGCTTTAAACATGAAAGGAGTGAGTAGTTTTTATAAACCAGGTGAAGTAGATGTGAAAGCATTGTTGGCTGGTAATGATGTTTTATTATTTCCCGAAGATGTTCCCAAAGCTATTTATATGATTGAAACAGCTGTCAAGAATGGTGAAATAACAATGCCAGAAATTGAGAAACGTTGTTTAAAGATTTTGAAAGCTAAAGAGTGGACGGGTTTGAATCATCTTAAAGAAATTGATTTATCTAATTTGACGGAGGATTTGAATACTATAAAAGGAAGAGCGGTTAATCGTAGATTGTTTGCTGAATCAATCACCTTGCTAGAGAACGAAGATGAAATCATTCCTCTAAAAGAATTGGATACATTAAAAATTGCAGTTTTAAATATTGGTGACACTTTAAATAATGTATTTCAGAAATCCATTCAACGATACGCTAAAGCGGATATTTTTCAGGTGAGTTCTCAGCCCAAAGGAAAAGAGTGGGGAAATTTATTGACCGACATTCATGCCTACGATTTAGTGATCATTGGTCTTTATGGAAATTCCGCTGGAGTGAAAACGAATTATGGAATTAGTGAAGAAGCCATTGCTTTGATCAATGTTTTACAGAGCAAACACCGCGTGGTTGTATCTTTATTTGCCAACCCTTATTCATTAAATAAAATGGACGGAGCAACGCTTTGGGATGGCTTATTGGTGGCTTATGAGAATACTGTTGAAGCTAAAGATTATGCTGGACAAATTATTTTTGGCGGTGAAAAATGCAGAGGTAAATTACCAGTTACCGCTTCGAAATATTATAAATACGGTGATGGGATTCAGATGAATAAAAGGGTTCGATTGAGTTATGTTTTACCAGAGGAAATTGGAGTGAATTCAGAAGATTTGAAACGAGTGGAGGAGTTGGCCGTTGAACAAATTCAAGATAGTGCTTTTCCTGGTTGTCAGATATTAGCTGCTAAAAACGGACGAGTTTTTTATTATCAATCTTTCGGATATCATACGTATGATTCGGTAATCAATGTTAAGAATTCTGATTTATATGACTTGGCCTCGGTAACTAAAATACTTTCTACCGTTTCGGCAACGATGTATCAAAACGACAAGAATCAACTGCATTTAGATAGTACTTTAGGTGATTATCTTCCTGACGTGGTTGATTCCTCTGAATATTCTAAAACTGTTTTGCGTGATATGTTGTCTCACCAAGCAAAGTTCCAAGCATGGATTCCATTTTATAGTTCTACTATGAAAGAGGGAATTTGGTCGGATTTGGTTTATAGAACTTCACCAATGAAAGGATATTCAAAACGAGTAGCAGAAAATTTATATATTCTCGATACTTATAATGATTCAATTCTGAAAAGAATTAGAAATGCAGAATTATTAAAGAAGAAAAAATATTTATACAGCGATATGGGCTATTATTTTTTACAAGAAATTATCGAACGCCAAACGAAAACTGCTTTAAATGTATTTGTAGATAGTATTTTTTACCTACCTTTAGGATTACAGTCTTTAGGTTATTTGCCACGGAAAAAATTTGCATTAGAAGAAATTGCACCAACCGAAGATGATCAAATTTTTAGAAAGCAATTGATTCATGGTGATGTTCATGATCAAGGAGCAGCGATGTTGGGTGGAGTGGCAGGTCATGCTGGATTATTTGGAAATGCAAATGATGTGGCAGTTATGATGCAAATGTTGATGAATTATGGAGAATATGGTGGCGAAAGATATTTAACAGAAAAGGTAGTGAAGGAATTTACTGCCTGTCAGTTTTGCGAAACCAATAGACGTGGTGCCGGTTTTGATCGTCCCACATTTGGAGATGTTGGTCCCACATGTGAATGTGTTTCTGCTTTAAGCTTGGGACATACTGGATTTACAGGGATTACAACCTGGGCAGACCCCGAATCTGGGGTGGTTTA
>CAMBFX010000259.1 GCA_945865695.1 Chryseobacterium gleum
AAAGTGGATGTTATCACTGTTGAAATTATAAATTTAGCTGAATTAATTTTAAAAGGAGTGATTGAATTAGAGAAAGCGGTAAAAGGATTAAAGAACATCAAAAACAGCTCTGTAATTAATGAAGCTTGTGTTTTAATTAATAGTATAGAGAATCATGCTGATGATATTTTTGATCACGCAATTGGCGATTTATTTGAAAATGAAAAAGACCCTATTCGTTTAGTGAAATACAAAGAAATTTTGTCAGGATTAGAAACAGCCACTGATAAATGTGAAGATGCAGCCAACGTCATCAAAACTATTTTAGTTAAATACTCTTAAGCAATTTTATGTTTACATTACTAATAGTTGTCATTCTTTTAGCCATCGCTTTTGATTTAGTGAACGGTTTTCATGATGCAGCGAATTCTATTGCAACAGTTGTTTCTACCAAAGTGCTCACACCAACGCAAGCGGTAATATGGGCAGCATTTTTTAATGTGGTTGCTTTTTGGATTTTCGATTTAAAAGTAGCCGACACAGTAGCAAAAACGGTACATAGTGAAGCTATTAATTTGGAAGTAGTTTTTGCCGGTTTAGTAGCGGCTATTTTTTGGAATCTTCTTACTTGGTGGTATGGAATTCCATCTTCTAGTTCACATACATTAATCGGAGGTTTTGCTGGCGCAGCCATTGCTCATGCCGGAACTATTGATGTGGTGAACAATGAAAGTATCATCAAAACATTTTTATTCATTTTTCTTGCACCAATTATTGGTTTATTAATTGCGTATGTAATAACCATTATTATTCTCAATATCGCCAAAAAGTCGCATCCTTCACGAGCCGAAAAATGGTTCAAACGATTACAATTGGTTTCTTCTGCACTTTTTAGTATTGGACATGGAGGAAGTGATTCGCAAAAAGTAATTGGAATTATTGCAGCAGCCATTATTGTTTTTACGGCAGCTAATCCTCAATTTAAAAATGAAGATTGGGCAAAGATGGAATTCAAATACGAAAATGAAGAAACGCACCAGGAGGTCAAACTTCCCGAGGGTGTTTCTTATGCCGATTATAAATTGGATTACGAGAAGGAACATAAAGCAAAACTCAAAGAAAAAATTAAATCGGTTCCCGATTGGATTCCGGTGGTTTGTTATGCCGCAATTGGTTTAGGAACAATGATGGGTGGATGGAAAATTGTAAAAACAATGGGTAATAAAATTACCAAAGTTACTCCACTCGAAGGGGTGGCAGCTGAAACAGCGGGTGCTGTTACTTTATTTGGAGTTTCTCAAGGATTAGGCGTACCTGTGAGCACAACACATACCATTTCTGGAGCGATTATAGGAGTAGGAATGACCAAACGATTAAGTGCAGTTCGTTGGGGAGTTACCATTAATATTCTTTGGGCTTGGATTTTAACTATTCCAGTATCTGGTTTGGTGGCAGCTATTTTTTATTGGATTCTTAAATTCATTATTTAAAAATTAAAATACTTCATTTAAGCCAGTTTATTGGCCCTGTTTCTCTATTTTTGTAATGTATGAAAATTGATTTCCGTTTTTTATTCATCTCCTTTCTAATTGCAGTTTTAGTATCCACTGGATTGTATTTCATGATCCATATTACCGTCTTTTTTGAGTATGAATTCGTTTTCTTTCTATTATTTTCACTGATTATTATGACCATCTCATTTATTGTTTTGAAAGTGCTTTTCTATAATAAATATCAATCTATTTTAGCAAAATTATCCAATCAACTTCCCGAAAAACTTAACCGATCTTCATTGGATAAAAGTGATACCTTAGAAACGATTGAACGACAAATTGAAATTATTATTGAAGAACGCAAAAAGGAAATTGAACATCTAAAAAAACTGGAAACTTACCGTAAAGAATATATTGGTAATGTTTCACATGAATTGAAAACTCCCATTTTTAATATTCAAGGTTATATTCAAACTTTACTAGATGGAGGTTTAGAAGATTCTGCCGTGAATCGTAAATTTCTTGAGCGTGCCGATAAAAGTGTAGAGAGAATGATTACGATTGTAGAAGATTTACAAACCATCACGCAGTTTGAAACAGGAGAGTTGGAACTAGATTTCGAAGCTTTTGATATCGTTTTGTTAGCAAAGGATGTTTGTGATGCAATGGATTTGAGAGCCAAATCAAAAGGAATTTCTCTCATCGTTAGAGAATTTGATTCTGTACCATATATCGTTTCTGCAGATCGGTTCAGAATTCGTCAAGTATTATCAAATCTCATTGTTAATTCTATTAAGTACGGAAAAGAAGGCGGTGAAACTAAAATTCAACTTCGTGATAATGGAAATTTTATCATGGTGGAAGTTTCTGATAATGGAATAGGAATAGATAAAAAGCATTTATCCCGTTTATTTGAAAGATTTTATCGCGTAGATAAAAGTCGCTCTCGTGATCAAGGCGGAAGTGGTTTAGGATTAGCTATCGTTAAGCATATCATCGAAGCACATAACCAACATATCAATGTGATGAGTACCGCTGGTATTGGCTCGGTGTTTTCTTTTAACCTTCCGAAATCGAAGCCAAATCATCCCTGATTCTTCACATTTTCCCCAATAAAAATTAAATTTTTTGGTTTTTGGAAACCAAGAATGAGAGGATTCTGAGAATTTTAGTCGGTTTCTTCTGATTAGTTTTAAGGTGAATTAAAACTTCTACTATGAAAAAATATTTATTATTCCTCTCAGCATGTTTGCCAACTTCATTATTTGCACAAACATTTACCGATGATTTCGAATCCTATACCGTGGGTCAATATATCGGTGCAGCATCACCGCAATGGACCACTTGGAGCGGAACGACCGGAGGAACGGAGGATGTTCAAGTTTCATCTACCAATCCGAATAGTGGAACAAAATCTGTTTATTTCGCTTCAACTGCAACTAATGGTGGCCCACAAGATGTTGTATTACCATTTGGAGGAACCTACACAAGCGGTACTTTTAATTATAAAATGTTCATGTTCGTGAACTCTAATAAAGGAGCTTATTTCAATTTCCAAGCAGTAAATCCAATTGGTACAACTTGGGCTTTGGATGTAACTTTTGATAATAGTGGAACAGTTGATTTTACATCTGCTGGCGGAATGTTGTTATCAACTACCTACAATCAAAATGCT
>CAMBFX010000260.1 GCA_945865695.1 Chryseobacterium gleum
CTTAATCTTGAAACAGACTCCACACGAACTTATTTGCCTAATGAATGGATTTTAATCGAATCTTTGTATCTCACCCCTGAAGTAAGGAAAAAAAGTGATAAATTTAAAGCGTATTTTTGGATGAGAGGAAAAGGAAAGGTTTATGTCGATCAAATGAAAATTGAAATTTTTGAACACAAATAAAATATGTTAACGAAAGAACAGATTGCAACAAGAATTGCTAGAGAAGTGAAAGATGGCAGTTACGTGAATTTAGGAATCGGTATTCCAACATTGGTTGCGAATTATATTCCGAAAGGAATGAATGTGATTTTGCAATCAGAAAATGGATTATTAGGAATTGGTCCTTTTCCTTTCGAAGGAGAAGAAGATCCTGATTTGATTAATGCGGGAAAGCAAACCATCACTACACTTCCAGGTTCTGCATTTTTTGACTCTGCACTTAGCTTTGGAATGATTCGCGCAGGAAAGGTGGATTTAACGATTTTGGGCGCAATGGAAGTCTCTGTAGACGGAGATATTGCCAATTGGAAAATTCCCGGAAAGATGGTAAAAGGAATGGGTGGAGCAATGGATTTAGTGGCTTCAGCTAAAAATATTATTGTAGCGATGCAACATTGCAGTAAAGATGGTAAGAGTAAATTATTAAAAAATTGCTCGCTTCCGATAACAGGATTAAAGTGTGTAAAAAAGATTGTAAGTGATCATGCTGTTTTGGATATTGTGCCAGGAAAAGGTTTTGTCTTATTGGAACGAGCGCCAGGTGTTAGTGTAGAATATATTAAGCAGATTACAGAGGGAAATTTAATTGTAGAAGGAGAAATTCCAGAAATGAATTTTGAATAATGAAAGAGTTTAAAAAATTATCTATTGTAATTCCTGCCTATAATGAGGGCAGGACGATTCATTTTATTTTGGATAAAGTGAAACAAGTGAAATTAATTAATGATATTGAAAAAGAAATTATCATCATCAATGATTTTTCAACAGATAATACAGAAGAGTCCGTTCAGAAGTACATGAATGATAATCCAGAAATGAAAATTACTTATTTCAAACACGAAGTAAACAAAGGAAAGGGCGCTGCTCTTCATACTGGAATTCAAAAATCAACAGGAGAATATATAATTATTCAAGATGCTGATTTGGAATATGACCCCCGAGAATATAATTTATTATTACAACCCGTAGTGGAAGGTTTCGCTGATGTTGTTTTTGGTTCTCGTTTCGCAGGGGGAAATCCTCATCGTATTTTATTTTTCTGGCATACCATTGGAAATAAATTTTTAACTCGCCTTTCGAATATGTTCACCAATTTGAATTTAACAGATATGGAAACATGCTATAAATTATTTGATACAAAAATGGTACAAGGATTGAATCTCTGCGAAAAAAGATTCGGATTTGAGCCAGAAGTGACAGCAAAAATTTCGCGTGTGCCGAAAGTGAGAATTTATGAAGTGGGTATTTCCTATTATGGAAGAACCTATGAAGAAGGGAAAAAAATTGGCTGGAAGGATGGTTTCCGAGCCATCTGGTGTATTTTGAAGTATAATTTGTTTAAAAGAAAATGATTTTTATTGCTAAAATTCTATAGTAAATATTTTTCGAATTATGCAATGGTTTTTTCCATCATTGCGATTTTACTTTTCATTTATAAATATTGGTTGTTGCATCAATTCACCTTTCACCAGATTGACAGTGATCAAACTGTCATGTGGTATGGGCTAAAAGAGATTTCCCAGGGTAATTTTCGAGAACCTTGTTTTTACGGCCAATCATACAACAGTATGTTGGAATCTATTTTGGCTCTTCCTGGTTATTGGATTGGATTCGAGCCTCATCATGCACTTCCTGTTACAACAATGATTTTGTCTGTCATTCCATTTTATTGTTTAGGTTATGTCACTTTCAAGAAAATATCCCCCCTATCAGGTATTTTGGTATTATGTACAGCTTTTATTTTTCGAATAGAATATGATATCATATCCACCCTTCCAAGAGGATTTGTAACTGGGTTATTTGTTTCCATATTTATTCTACCTGCTATTTTGGAAGCATCTAGCATAAGAATTTTCATAGCAGGCTTTTTCTTTGTATTCAGTTATACCTTAAATCCGAATTCAATACTTTTTACAATACCCTTGATTTTCATTCTGACAATGACATCAGAGTTGAACAGAAGAATGATTTTTTATGCTTTTTCTGGTATTTTCGTTGGTTTTATTTTGCATTTGTTAATAAAGAATTTCTATTGGATCCATCCAGAGTATGATTTGCATTCGTTACAAATGAATTATGAATTTTCGAATATATTCAAAGGTATTTTCAGTACTGATGATTTGTTTCATGATGTTTCTCCAATCTTTTGGAATGCACATTTCTTGATACTCCCGTTTTTTTTAATTTCTGGAATTATATTTTTCATTTATAAGAATAAATTGGCGGGCATGGTTTGTCTTTTAATTCTGGCATTGATTATAGCATCTTTCGGAATGGACAAAACTTATGATGGAAGTCATAGCGTTTTCTTCAGTTATACACGAATGTATTTGGCCATACCGCTTTTATTTGCGTTGATTTTTTATTTTATACCCGTCAGGAGTATTATTTTCACCATTTTTTTTGGATTTACCGCTTTAACAATTACGAGTGTAAAATTATTGAAAAGAGAGGGATTAGCCAAACATTTATTGGATAAGCCAGGTATGCTTCCAGTAATTGAATATAAAAGAATGAAAAATGATTGTATTAACTTTAAACAGTTATTAGATAAATATAACGTAGACATCGTCCTAGCGAAATATCATTGGATGCGTGATTTTTATGCTTATGGCTGCACAGTTTGTATTGAAAATTTTCCAACAATTATCATTCCAGATTATGATAGGAGAGTTTGGTTATTCAAGGAGGTTGAGTCAACTAATTATGAAAATATTTTAATCATTGATTTGAATGTGGATTATTCTAAAAAAGACTCCACGATAGAAAAGCTCCATGAAATGGAAGGATATTATTTAATTAGGAATAATAACAAAAATGTTTTTGATCTCATGACGGCATTGGATATCGAGTATAGAAAATTTTAATATTAACATAATGGAACAATCAATCAAACCGAAGTTTTATCAAAATCCGATT
>CAMBFX010000261.1 GCA_945865695.1 Chryseobacterium gleum
AATTTTTGGCGGAATCCTAACTTCCATTATTTCATTTTTTATTGGAACTTTTTTCATTTGGAAAAAATTAATGTTTGATGTTCCTCTGGGTTATACCTCCATCATAGTTGCTATTTTATTTAGTAGCGGATTAATATTTCTTGGTATTGGATTTTTAGGTTTATATATACATAAAATTTACGAATTCAATTTGAATAAACCTGTTTATTTCGTGAATAAAATTTTGACTTTATCCAATGATAATTAAAGGTTTTGCTGTTACATTATCCCGTTTGACTATTGATGATATCGAATTAGTCAGACAATGGAGAAATTCTGAAACAGTACGTCAGTTTATGGAATTTCGGGAAGAAATAACACCCGAAATGCAAATAAAATGGTTTAAATCTATCGATAATGAAATAAATAATTATTACATCATTCATGATGGAAATAAAAAAATTGGATTAATCTACGGTGCAGAAATAGATTGGGAAAAAGGAATTACTGGAAATGGAGGAATTTTTATTTCTGACGAATCCTATTGGAATACTTATTTTCCTCTATCTGCTACGCTACTTTTGTTAGAAATTTCATTTTTATTAGGAATGAATGTTTCCTATATAAAAGTTTTAAAAACGAATGAAAAAGCAGTTCAATTTAATACTAACATAGGTTTTGTGAAATTACCTAATCAGGATCATATTATCAATCAACGTTACGTTTTAACCAAGGCATCATATGATAATAAAACTGAAAAATTACGTCAATTGATTGAGAAAGTATATTCTAACACCATTACCATTATTATTAATGATAAAAACCATATAGTATCAAAAAAAGCAATTGAAGAATATAGCCGTCAAACAGACATGGTTAAAAATAGAGTAAAAATGATTATTGAGGAAAAATAATATGCCAAAATTGAAATTGCCATATTATACATTTTTACATTCTCAAATACCAGAAGAAGCAAGGCATCGAAATTTTTATGATAGTAGTGAATTTGAATGGACAAAAAATGTTGAAGCTAATTTTGAAATCATTCAAAAAGAATTTGCCATTTTTCTTGAAAAAGAAAGTCATCAACTTCAATCTTATTTTGCTTCTGAAATGGTGAATTCTCCTAATAAGTGGAAAACAATAGGTTTTTACTTTTGGGGTTTACGAGATGAGAAAAACTGCGAAAGCTGTAATGAAAGTTTCAAGATTTTTGATAAAATTCCAGGGTTAGTTTCAGTTTCATTAAGTTTAATGGAGCCAGATTCTGTAATTAAAGGCCATTATGGAGATACAGATGCAATCTATCGATGTCATTTACCACTTGTAGCACCAGGTAAATTACCTGAAATTGGATTTCAAGTGGGTAAAGAACAACAATCATGGGAAAGAGGAAAATTAATGATTTTTAACGATGCTGCCTATCATACTGGGTGGAATAAAACAAATGAAAGAAGGATTGTTTTAATGTTAGATATTATCAAAAAAGAATATTTACCCCAAAAAATATGGATATGCTCAATGGTATTAAGTTCATTGGCGCTTAAAAAAAATTATAATATTTCATCTGAAAATAAAAAAAGTATTTTTTATAAGTCATTTCTGTATGTATATGCTTTATATGTTTGGTTTTATTTTTCATTAATCAATCCTCGATCTTTCAGATATAAACCAACTAATTCGGTTAAATCTAAATAATCAATTGAAAAAAATAAATACAGATATTCTTATTATTGGGGCGGGACCTGCCGGTTGCTCAGCTGCTCAAGCATCGGCACAAATGAAAATTAATACCATTTTAATTGACCGTAAAAAATTTCCAAGAGATAAAACTTGTGGTGATGGAATATTATTCTCCTCATTAAAACATTTGGAGAATTTAGGATTTGAAACAACTAAAATTATTGATAATCCCAATTTGATACATTCCAAAAATATGTTTTTCTACGATCAAAATGATGAATCGATTGAAATAGAAAATAATCTCTTCTTTACCTTCAATAGATTGGATTTTGATAATTTACTATGGGAAAATTTAGATTCTTCGGTAAAAAAAATGGAGGAAGCAGAAACTACGTCAATTGAAAAAAATCTTTCGGGTTATTTGGTAAAAATTAAAACTCCCACCGAAAATATATCCATTGAAACAAATTTTATAATTGGTGCAGATGGTTATTCTTCTTTCATTAGAAGAAATTTATTTCAAGAATTAAATATCGATAAACGTATTGCTAGCAGATTTTATATAAAAGATCCCAATTTCAAAAGTGATGCCTACCACTTTTATTTTAATGAAAAAGTTTCACCTGGATATTTTTGGATTTTCGAAGTTGGAAAGGGAGAATTTAATACAGGAGTTTACTTGCCAGATAATTTCGCTTCAAAAGATATATTTGAATTACATAATTACTTCATCAAAAAACATTTTAATAGAGAAATTGACAAAAATGAGTTTTACACTTGGCCCATTCCCAATAACACTGATTTCACCAATTTAGCAAAAGAAAATGCTATCCTTATTGGCGATGCGGCTGGTTTATGCGATAAACTTATTGGACATGGAATAGATGCCGCCATTTTATCTGGTATTTTAGCGATTCAATCGATTAATTTCTTTACCCATAAAAACGAAAAAAAATATCCACTACAGGAAATTTACAGATATAATATGTCCATTTATTTTAAAGATTCTTTGACGCAATCATCCGAAGTCTATAATCGAATTTTTACTAACAAAAAAGAAAGTAAACAAGAATTAATTAAATATTTTAACAGTGTCCTTCCTTAAAAAATTCCATACCATCACCCAAGATTTGAATGTGAAAAATATTTCAAATAGATTACTGGAAGAAGGTAAAAAAGATTCTCTTTTTGTTGATTATTTTGGTGTGAATTTTAATGAAACAAATTTAGTTTCTGTTAAATTATACTTTTCCTTTCTGAGCTGTTTTCCTTCACATGAATTGTTAGAAGAATTCGTACAAGATGATTCTATGATAAAATTGATTAAGGAAAACTGGAAAACCTCTAAATCATTTGATTTTTTACATCAAGGTCTCACTTTTGGATTAAAGTGTTACTTAAAAGAAAACAAAATAGAAATTAATAAATATGTACATTTCAGAACAAAAGAATTTCCATTAGGCTTTCCAAAAGAATTA
>CAMBFX010000262.1 GCA_945865695.1 Chryseobacterium gleum
AAACTTGCTCTGCGATTGCCTTTATCAGGCCTTAAAGCCTATCATTCCAATTAGCACTAACAAGTCTGAAGAGGGAAACGGGACTTATGCAGCTTAAAGGACCCACTCCTACAAAACGTTTGAGTTCACCCGTTTCCTTTTCAGTTAAATTAGTATATTTATAATAAATACAAACTAAAGGCAAACCGTTATAGGAAATCGCAAAAAAAATGGAGTGAAATTAAAAGTTACGTGAAAAATGTCTATTTTTACACGTATAAAAATTTATCATGAATACTAAGCTCACTTTAAACCTAGACACAGAAGTCATTTATGAAGCTAAAAATTATGCGAAAAGTCATAAGGTTAGTTTATCAAAATTGATTGAAAATTATCTAAATTCTTTGACAAGAGAATCAAAGAAAAAATCTTCTGTAAGTCCGCTTGTAGAAAGTTTGACCGGAATTATTCCAAATGATTTAGACGAAAGAAAAGAATACAGAAACTACATTGATAAAAAGTATTCATAATGGAAAAAGTATTTGTTGACACTAATGTTGTTATTGATCTTTTAGCCAAACGTGAACCTTTTTATAAAGATGCTCAAGATTTATTTACATTAAGTGACAAAAAAGAAATAGAACTTCAAATTTCATCTTTGACTTTTGCTAATGCATATTATTCAATTGTAAAGCATTTTAAAGCTGTAGACGCAAAAAAATATTTGTTGAAATTCAAAGTTCTCGTAAATATTTTGCCTTTAGAAGATAAAGCTATTGAACTAGCTTTAGCATCTGACTTTGGAGATTTTGAAGATGGATTACAATATTTTATTGCTATGGACTATGAATCTGACATAATAATTACTAGAAATAAAAAGGATTTCAAAAGTTCTAAAATTCCTGTTATGACTGCTGGAGAATATTTGAAAAGATATGAGTGACTTCCTATAATAGCTTGGCAATAGTCGGGGTTTCGTCTCCGCTTGATAGTTTTGTGGTTAATCATCGTCACAGGCGGATTTCAAATCAAGTTTTATGGTAAAAGTCCCGGCCTTCGGGTAGCCGCAACCGCTATTAAATAAGAAATGCAGATAACACTCATTTTGAAAATGGATAATGAAAGAACTTTTCAGCGCACGGATTAGCTTCGCTGAGAATAATTGTAAATCCGCGCGAACGCGACAGTGTAAACTTAAAATTAACTGCAAAAAAGAAATTCCACAGATTAAAAAACGGAGAAAGCTGAAAACCGATTAGAGTAAGCCAACAAAAAAAACATACCATGAATAAATTTATGATTGACATCCTTTTGCAAGGACTAGACAATGAAACAAGAGTGAAATTATTGCCAAGAGAGCAAGAAATAATAAAGGAATGGGAAGACAATGGGTCACTTTTGGCTTCTTATATAAAAGGTGAAACCGCTGGAATTTACTTGGTATTAATGGCCAATGACAAATTGGACGTGGACAAAAAACTTTCAACGCTTCCTTATTATCCATATATGAAAATTGAAGTTATTGCGCTAAGGTAACCAACCAAAATACGTTATGCGTTTGCCTACTAACAGCTAAATGAAAAAGTGCTTTGTAAATAAAAAAGAAGCACCCGATGGCGCGGATTTACCACCGCTGATGTTCGCGCGGATTTACAACTTTTCTCACTACTGTAGGGAGTAATCCGTGCGCCCTACTTTTCACAAAGAAACTGTAATTTTAATTTACATTTTCTTTTAATAAAATATTAATTTCATATTGTAAGCTACCCTTAATTTCGGCCAGTTAAAAATAGAAAACTATTAAAAGTTTTACTCCTGATAAATTGACCTTGATAATTCTTATATAGACCCTAACACAGGGCTATTAAAAAATCTTCAGGACATTACTGACCCAGATGTATTACTTTTTGTTGAAAGTAGTGCTGTAGCCAAAAGACTTAGCAGTAGATGTTCTTTATGTCAACTGTCTGTATATACCATTCCACAATTCAATTCTTTGTTTTAATGAATTTATAACTGCGTCTTCTACTTCCTTCCAATATTGTTCGTTGTCTTTACAAAGATTGGATACCATTTGTATAGCAAGATGGCTATGGTGGCCACCATCAATTTCAATGTGTCGTTCGATATAGTATTTAAAAAAAGAAATGTCGTCAGGAAAGTTTTTGTGCATTTCGTTTATTATGGAGATAAACATTCCTGGTATTAGGTCTTCACGTCCAAAAGTGAAAATAGCTGATTGCAAATAGTCTTTACCGCTTCCAATTACTTTGAAAGTAAAGTCAACAAAATCTTTTGCTTCCTTGGGAGTTTCTGAAGCCGAATAAGCGGCTTCAAAGTTGCCCGTATTTTTTAATACATCTGTAAAAATTTCAATTTTAGAAGTGTCGGCCCCGCATTGTTTCATAGCATCTAAATACAATTCAAAATGACTTTTCCTTATGCCATTTAGATCTATATCCGACTCTTCACCTACAACAATTTCATTAACAAGAAATCTTGTGTCTGCTGTTCCTTTAGGAAACCAAGGAACAGAAGTGCAAGTCAAGTTGCTTTGTAGCGTTTTTAACAAAGACATAAAGTCCCAAACAGCATATACATGAAATTGCATAAATACTTTTAAGTCGTCTATGTTTTTAATTGCTGAATAAACTTTATGATTAATTATCTCTTGCCTTAATGGTTCAATTGTCTTTTTAATTTTTTCAATTTGAGTTGTCATTATTGTCTTGTTTTTGCTACGAATTTAAAATTTTAAATAAACCAATGTTTAAATTTCTATGGTTTTATTGAGGTTTGCCCTGTCTTAATGTTAAGTCATTATTATAAAATACTTCTAAATTTTGAGCAATATTATTCAAAGCAGTTGTAAATCTTCAACATAAAGTGGACTAAATTTAATGATTATTTAGGGAGTGTTTGTAATAAATTAATAAATTTAACAAACATGGAAACGTACAAAAAGAAAACCACGGAGAATTTCATCAAAGAGATTCGTAGAAAAACTCGAAGAACATTCAGTGCAGAGCAGAAAATCAATATTGTAATGGAAGCCTTGAGGGCTGAGACTTCAGTTGCAGAGTTGTGCAGAAAGTACTCGATTCAGGAATCTCAATTCTATAAGTGG
>CAMBFX010000263.1 GCA_945865695.1 Chryseobacterium gleum
TGGATATTTCGGTTAAATTGACCACTTGCAACCGGAGCAAATTGACCACTGATTTAGTTCCCTTATTTTTCAAAAAACTCTTACCTTCTAATCTGGTTGAACAAATTTAAGTTTTATTTTAGTTAGTTTTCATTTATTTGTGTTAATTCCGATCTTTTTTTCCTCATGGAGTCTCCCGTTATCTCAACTCGATGTGCTGAATGAATGATTCTATCAAGGATTGCATCTGCGACCGTTTTTTCTCCGATAACATCATACCATTTTGCGATTGGAACCTGTGAAGTGATGATGATTGAACCTTTTGCATATCGGTCTTCGATGATTTCCATGAGCGTTGCGCGACTGGTGGAATCCAAAGGTTGCAATCCAAAATCATCAAGAATAAGTAAATGTTGTCGTTCGAACTTTGCAATTTCTCTTAAATAAGTGCCATCTGCTTTTGCCATTTTCATTCTTGAAAATAGTTTGGGTGTATTTAAATAAAGCACTTTGTATCCAAGTGAACAAGCCTGATGTCCTAAAGCAGAAGACAGATAACTTTTGCCAACTCCTGTACTTCCTGTAATCAAAATATTTTCAAAGTCATGAATGAACTTACAGTCTGCAAATCGAAGTATTTGATTGCGATCTATGCTTCTATTTTCATTAAAAATAATTTCTTCTACAGAGGCCTTGTATCGGAACTTTGCGCTTTTAGTTTTATTAGCAATATTTCGATTTTGGCGTTCATCATACTCCGTTTCGATTAGATGAGAGGTCATTTCATCAGCTGTGAACTTTTCATTTTGCTTGTCTTCTAACGTGGCTTTAAAAGCTCTTAGCATACCAAAGAATTTCATCTTTCGCATTCGCTCTACGGTTTTTTCATTTGTGTTCATGGATTTTGTTTTTAGGTTTAACTTTGATTTTTATTTATAATATTCATCTCCTCTAATATTTTCGTGTTCTGGCATTTTTTCTTCTGGATTAATAGAGATTACATCTTCTTCTAGAAGGTCGATTTCTTTTTCCAAAATACTTCTGACTGTGGCGTAATTGTAATATCCATATGAATGCGCAATAGAACACGCTTTAATTAGTCGTTGCGGGCTTGTTTTTCTTCCTAGGCTCATTATCCCCATTACAGATTTGTAAGCTTGTTCAGGATGATTTTTTTTTGAGAAAACCTGTTCAATAAAAGAATGAACTACAGGATCGATAGAAAGTGCCCAGGATAAAAATCTCTCTGGAGACCATTCTGCAACAAACTTATGAGTAGAGGCTAAATGCTCCTTTTCGGTGGAATAGTTATAAGGACTTCGTATTCTTTGATGAATTGCAATTGATTGATAATTGTAAAAAATCTCGACTTTAGTTCTAGAATAAAGAACCTTTACTTTTTTACCAATATGAGTATATGGAACGCTATAATAATGCTTATCCTCATATAGATAAATATAACCATTTTTACCTACGGTAAGATGCACTCTTTTCTTGAGTTCATATCGAATTAACGGAAGCGGATTTAATACTGATTTTTCTATCTCCTCAAATTGCATTCTCCGACTATATGGCCTTCCTTTCATTAATGCATTATTAGTGGATTCAAGATGGATTCTTATATCTGCATTTAATTCTTTTAACTGAGTGTAATTTTTCTCCCTTATTTTGGTAAAAATAGAAGTGTAGATTATTTTAACTGCACCTTCCACTAACGCTTTGTCTCGAGGACGATAACTTCGTGTTGGAAGTAT
The DNA here is from genome assembly GCA_945865695.1 of Chryseobacterium gleum. Lineage (GTDB taxonomy): Bacteria > Bacteroidota > Bacteroidia > Flavobacteriales_D > UBA2798 > CAMBFX01. The sequence goes on from CAMBFX010000263.1 coordinate 1,734, forward strand.
TGTAGTTGCATAATGAGAAGCAAAATCTTCGAAAGTTTCATTGACAGTTGGTTCGTATTTACAACTTTTGGTAACCGCTGTTTTTAGATTATCTGGTACAATTCCCAATGGAACACCACCATAATACTCAAGAGCATTTTCCAAGCAACCTAAAAAATCATCTTTCTTCTGACTGAAACTTGCTTCTGCATAAATCAATTGAGAAGCCCCCAGAATTGAAACAAAAACCTCTACATCTATAATCTCTCCTGTAGATTCATCAATGATTTTAAGTTTCTCTCCAGAATAATCAACGTACAATTTATCTCCTGCTTTATGGTCAAAATGCATTGTGGGATTAACTCTCTTTTTCCAATGACTAAAATATTCGCAGAACTGGGTGTATCGATAACCATCGGGAAATTGTTCAAGATATTTTTTCCAAGCCAACTCTTTAGTATTTCCTTTTCTCTTTAATTCTTTATCGATTGTAGGAAATAACTTATTTAAAGCTAAGAGCTTTTCATTCGGAAAAACCATTGTTGTATTACCAAAACGATCATCCAATTCTTTATCCGTCATAGCTGAAATAACTTCATAAGTCAATCCGCTGACTCTATAATTACTTATATATTTTTTAAGTGTGTTTCGGGCAACTCCCGTTTGCCTAGCTATTGTTAACTTACTAACGCTTTGCGTATAAAGTCGTAGAATTTCTCTTACCTTATTCATAGTTATTGGTTTATTTGCCATAATTTTTACTATCTTTAATTGTTGATTTACAACCAAAGCTGAAAAAATTATGCAGATAGACGGTAAGAGTTATTTGAACTACTCCGGGTGGTCAATTTGCACCGAAATAGACGAGGAAATTAAACCATTTCAGGTGGTCAATTTAGTCCGAAACAAGGTGGTCAATTTGCTCCGGTTGATGGTGGTCAGTTTGGTCCGAAACAGGGTGGTCAAATTCAGCGAAATCTCCAGCCTCCCATTCAGCTAATGATAAATTTTCTATTTCAGCTAATCTTTTAGCAGATTCAATTACACTAAGATATTCCTTCTTATTCATGTTAGTCCAGGGGATAGTTTTCTTTGATATAATTCTTTTTTGAATTATTCGATCTACAGGAAAATGTGGGGGGAATCCTATTCTGCCTAAAACCCATAACATTTTCAAATATAAATTAATAAATTTCTGTGCGTTTCCAAATTGAAATTCATCGTTATTCAAAATTTTACCAAAATTTGAGGCGGTAGTATTACAAAGATTTTCAATTATACTTAACAACTCATTTTCACTTAACGCAACATTAACAGGTAAATTAAATAAATTAAAACGGCAAAAATCCTTAATATGATTTC
>CAMBFX010000264.1 GCA_945865695.1 Chryseobacterium gleum
TGATAGTGTGATAAAACGAGAATTGGAAAATTTGATTCTTAATCGGCTTCTGCCTTTTTGGTACGGTACGCCTTGGGATTTTAATGGCTATACCGCAACGCCAAAAAAAGGAGCAATCGCCTGCGGATATTTTGTTTCTACCGTAATAAAACATGCAGGATTTAATGTGGATCGATATAAACTAGCCCAACAAAATCCCCTCAATGAAGCAAAGACGATTGCAGCAGGAGATTCAGTAGAAAATTACGAAGTAAATTCAACCCAACTTCAAAAAATATTCGTTGCAGAAAAACAAGAGGGTTTATATTTCGTGGGATTGGATTTCCATGTTGGATTCTTACTTTTTCGAAATAAGGAATTATATTTTATCCATTCGAATTATATCGGAGCCGTGGGCGTTGTTTTCGAAAAAGCCATTTTTTCTGATGCTTTCAATGCCGCCTCCGCCTATCGTATCGCAGAAATTTCTCCCAATGAAAAGTTATTGGAGAAATGGGTGAAGGGAGAGGCGATTTCTGTGATTAGTAAATAATAAAAATATTTGCTTTTCATTAATGTAAATCCTATATTTGTAATCAAAGTATTTAAATTATGAGTGGTGATAAAATCAAAAAATCATTGTTAGAGATTGCTGAAAAAGTAAGATCCAAAACCACACTGGAAGAAGTATATGAGCAATTAGCTTTATTAAATGATGTTGAAAAATCTGAGGATGATTTCAAAGCTGGGCGCATTTACACTCATGAACAAGTTAAAAAAATGTCGAAAAAGTGGTTGAAGTAATTTGGTCAAAAACGGCAACGGAACAACTTAAACGCTCTGTTCAATTCATCCAACAAGAGAGAGGTTTATATTATGCTGAATTAGTTCTTTCAAAAATTCTTTCAGCAGTAAATTATTTAGAAGAATTTCCTAAAATAGGCACCAAAGAGCCATTGTTAAAATCGAGAAAAATTGAATATCGATTCATTATTGTTTGGAGTTATAAAATTATCTATAGCAAAAATAAAGACAAGATAATTATTTCAAGGGTATTTCACACTTCACAGAAGCCAACTAAAATGTTTTCAAAGTAATCTTTTGAATTTTCCATTTCTCTTCAATTTGCACTAACGAAAAATTATTACCGAAAATGAATGGAGAATTCTAAATTGATAATTTTAAAGTAAAATAACCCTCTAATTCGTTGTTTTAAGGTGAATTTTTCAACTATTCTTCTAAGCATCATAAGTTTTTATATCTTTGTAAAGATTGTAAAATATGGCATTATTTAATAAAAATATCACCCCTCCCACTACTACTACCACTAATCAACCCAGTGTTATGAGCAAAACTGCAGAAATCAATTCGCCTGATAGGCTGAACCGCATTGTTGAAGGAACTTCTATCGAAGGAGATATCCGTTCAGATTCTAATATCCGTATTGACGGAAGATTAAAAGGAACGATTCATACCAAAGGACGTTTGGTAATTGGTTCTTCTGGAATTATTGAAGGTGAAATCATTTGTGAGAATGCCGATATCGAAGGTGTTTTCGTTGGTAAAATAAATGTAAATCAACTTTTATCTTTAAAAGCTACCGCTAAATTGACTGGAGATATCATCACCAGTAAATTAGCAATTGAACCAGGGGCCATGTTTAGTGGAGCTTGTTCAATGGGCGGAATGATTAAAGACTTGAAGAGCACAGAGCCAATGAAACAAAATGTCAACCAACCAGCCGAAAAAACAGCCTGATTATCTTAGCCGTTCCATTCAAATGGCTGTTATTATTGGAGGTTGTGCTTACGGTGGTTTTCAGGCAGATAAAGGTCTCGGACTAAAATTCCCCGCATTTACTTTAACTCTTTCTTTAATAGGTGTTGCCTTAGGTATTTATATCTTTGTGCGCGATTCTAACTAAGCATTTATACCGAATGGTAAAAATATCCTTAAAATAGAAATAAACTAATTTTTCCTCATTCGGTATGAAATCTAAAATCAATCGTTTTGCTTTAATATTAGCCGTAGCAGCTATAATCTGTCAGATCTTAATTGCATTCGTTTTTGAGTCACTTGCTGGATTTAAACCTACCCTTTTAGTTCAATTATTTCCCGCTTATTTTCTGTTAATCAATGTTATCATCCACACTTTTCTGCTCAAAGCTTCTGAAAAATCTCCAAATAAATTCGTTAATACCTTCATGCTTCTCACTTCTATGAAAATGATGATTTCGCTCATGATTATTGTCATCATAGTATTCACCAACAAACCAAATTTTCTTGCGCCCGCTTTAACCTTTGCTTTCTTATACTTGTTATTCACCATTTTAGAAGTTGTTTTAATTATTCAAGACCTTAATAAACTCAAAAACAACCCTTAAGGATTTATCAACCCTATAACCTAAAAAGGGGACGAAATATTTCCGAAATACCATTTATTATCTACTTTTGCACTCGAATTTTAAAAGTACGAGTACAAAAAATGAGAATTCTAATCCAACCGTTAACGCTTCTTTTTACCCTTACGGTTTTGCTTTTTTCAAATCCAGCAAAAGCCAACGATAGTGAAGGGAAATTCAATGCGGGAGAAGTTATTTTACATCACGTTCAGGATGCCCACGAAATCCATATTACGGACAATTTTACCATTCCTCTTCCGATAATTATTGTTGATGGCGGAGTAAATTTTTTCTCTTCTGGAAGTTTTTATCATTCTGAACCAAAAGAAGTACGTAATTTAAAAACAGGCGAAAAAGAACATTACTACTTACATGAAGGATACATTTTATATCATGAGAAAGTTTACAAATTAGATGGTAAAAAATTAGAATTAGATAAAGAAGGTCATCCTCACAATGCAACAGCTGTCACAGATTTATCCATTACTAAAAATGTTGCTGGTTTATTTTTAATCGTTGGATTGATGATGTGGTTATTCTTTAAAATTGCTAAAGCGTATAAAACAAATAAAGGAAAAGCTCCATCAGGTGCACAATCTTTTTTCGAGCCTTTGATTATGTT